>NZ_CALWJK010000006.1 GCF_944380975.1 uncultured Agathobaculum sp.
GCCGCAGCTACGACCTGCACGCCCGGTACGCTGTTGATCAGGTTATTGATGTGCAGCTTGCCGATTCGGCCGCAGCCCACTACGCCGATTTTCAAAATGCCCATTTCTAATCTCTCCTTTTACTTAAGGTGACTTTATTATAGACCACTTAAAGGGGAGCATCAAGAGTGCGGCCGGAATTTCGGCGCACCGCCCAATTTTGAAAAGCGCGATTGGTGGAAAATGGCGGCGCAAAACCGCTGCGGAGCGTGCAAAAAGACTGTGCATTGTGCGTAAAACAAAAAAGCACGGGAAAGGGGGTTTTGCAGAGAAAGTATGCAAAATGCACAGAATCGCTTGTGCCATGCAAGGTACTGTGATAAAATGGCTGTATATTACAGACTGCCTGCTGCGATAGCGCAGGTAAAGGGGAATCGGCTGATGAAGGTAACTGCACAGTGGATAGCGGAGCAATGCGGCGTTTCACGCGGCACGGTGGACCGGGTGGTAAACGGACGCCCGAATGTTGCGCCCGAGGTGCGCGAGCGCGTGCAGAAAATGATCAACGAATACGGCTATAAAACACCGGCGCAGCGTCAGGCAGCGCGGGTGGGACGGGGCGCTTACCGGATCGGCGTGATTTTGCCGAGCTGGGATGCGTTTTTTATTCGCCGCATGCGGGAGGGTATCCGCGTGGCGGTGCATAACCGTGGACTGAATGACGTAAACGTATTGGTGGAAGAACTGAAAAACCGTTCGCATCGCTCCTATTTCGAGGCGATCGAGCGGCTGGAAACACGCGGAATAGACGGGTTGATCCTGACCGCGCCGGATACGCTGGCCATGTGCGAGGAGATCGACCGGCTGGTGACAGCGGGTATTCAGGTGGTCACCTGCGATTCCGATGTGCGGCAAAGCCGCCGCCTGTACCATATCGGACAGGACATGGTCAAATCCGGCCGGGTGGCCGCCGGCCTGCTTGCGCCGTACATATCGGGGGCAGAGGTGCTGGTGGTGACGGGTAACCGTGAGTTTACCGCTCACGGCTTGCGTGTGCGCGGCTTTTTGGATCGAATCTATGAGATTTTCGGCGGTAATGTGAACGCGCATGTGATTGAAAGCGTGGAGCAGTATGAGCTGACCTATGACGGTGTTCTGCAAAATCTGCGGCAGAATCCGCGATTGCGCGGAATCTATATGGCAAATGAGTCCGTGCGCGGCTGCATGGATGCGCTTGAGCGCGCCAAGCCGGCGCGTAAAGTGCATGTGGTCTGCCATGACCTGACGCCGCATGCGCGGCAGTATCTGGAGGCAGGGCGGCTGGATTTTATCATCGATCAGGACTTTTCCGCGCAGACAACGCGGGCAATCGAGGTGCTGGCCCATACCTTGCGCACGGGGGAGATGCCGCGGCAGCAGATCGAATATATCCATACGAGCATTATCACGCGTGAATTGCTCTGAACAGCGGGAGGAGACGAGTAGACAACAAATGAAACGGATACGAACAGGCGTGTTGCTGGCAGGGGCGCTCTGCGCGCTGACGGTCATTCCGGCCGGGGCTGTCAATACGCTGGATGTGGCTGGGGCTGGCATATGGGCGACGGTTTCCGCAGTGCAGAATGCGATGGGGCAGGACGGTGTCAATGCTGCGCCGCCGGTGCAGGATGAACAGTCGATCAGCTTTGCCGGGCTGGAAAAAACCGTTCGGGCGAATAACCAGACCATTCAGGGCTTTCAGAAAACGTTGGCAAGCATTCAGAACACCAATCTGGACGCGCAGTTTTTCCTGCAGGAGGTGCAGTATCAAGCGCAGTACAAGCAGTATAAGGCAGAGTATGATGCATACAACGACTTTATCACGGCGTTAGGTGAGCCGCAGGATTCCACCATGCAGGCACAGATCACGATGGCTACGACGCTGCGCGATCTGGCGGCAGCCGGGATGAATGCCATGAAACAGACGATTGATGGGCTGGATGAAGCGCAGGAAGAGGCGGAGGATCAGCTCGAAGATACCTATACCACCACGAAGAAACAGCTGGACAACACAGCAAACCAAATCGTTGTGGGCGCGCAGAGCGCATATATCGGCATTATCACCACGCAGGAAGGGATCGCAACGCTCGACCGCAATTTGGCGGCGCTGGATCGCCAGATTACAGTAGTGGAAAAGCAGGTGGAGCTCGGTATGGCATCGCAGCTGACGCTGGATAACCTGCGTCAAACGCGCCGCACAGCGGCAGCGCAGCGCGAGACGCTGACGCTGATGCAGACGACGACAGAAAACCAGCTGTCACTGCTGTGCGGCAACACGGCCGCGACCACGGTCAAGCCGACCGCATTGCCGACTGTTACGGAGAAGCAGCTGGCAGATATGAACTATGAAGAGGACCTCAAAGAGGCGATGGACAACAGCTATTCCATCTGGTCCGCACAAGATGCTGCGCGTGAGGCATCCAACCAGTATGAGGAAGGGGAGTCGTCTACCGTAGACGCGTATGAGGCAGCGAAGCTCAATCTGGAATATGCCAAGGAGAGCGCTGAAAATACCTTCCGGCAGATTTATCTGGATGTACAGGATAAAAAACGGCTGCTGGAAGAAGCCGAAGCCGCATATGATACGGAGAAGAAGAATTTCGATGTGGACGCGCTGCAATATGAGCGCGGCATGATCTCGCAGCTCGATTATCTGACGGCACAGGATGATTTGGCCGCCAAGCAGGATGCGGTAAACACGGCCGAGCACGACCTGTTTACGGCATATAACACCTATGATTGGGCCAAGCGGGGCTACATGGCAGGCGGCGCGGCATGACGGCAAATCGGGAAAGCGAGCGACGGAGGAAACAGATGAAAAGCAAACGTATTTTGGCCGCTGTGATGGCGGCGGTGCTGCTGCTGGGCGCGGGCTGCGGAAAGGAACAGGAGCAGACGGAAGAGACGCCGACCGGTACCGCGGTGGAAGTGATGACGGTTGCATCCGGCCCGATGAATGCGGAATATTCGGTCACGGGCAAAGTGGTGGCGGTCAATGAGGTGCAGGTGTTCCCGCTTTTGGCGGGGCAGGTGCTGACCCTGCCGGTCAAGGAAGGCGATAAGGTCACCAAAGGACAGACGCTCTTTACCGTGGACACTTCGACGGTCACTTCCACGATGGGCGCGTTGCAGGAGTCCTATAACGCCACAAAAGCCGCGACCGACGGCGCGATTTCTTCCGCGCAGCTGGGCGTAGAGCAGGCGCAGATCGGTGTGGATCAGGCGCAGCAGACACTGGATAACACCAAGGCGCTGTATGAAGTCGGCGCGGCAGCCGCGCAGGATGTAACGCGCGCAGAGCAGGCGCTCGAGCAGGCGCAAGGCGCGCTGCAGCAGGCCCAGGCAGGTGTGTCGCAGGCACAGGCGCAGCAGACCGCCTCTCTTGCGCAGATTCAAGCATCCATGGATCAGATCACCACACAGGCAGCGCTCGGCACAGTCAAAGCCCCCTGTGCGGGTACGGTGACGGCGGTCAACGTGGTGCGCGGCGGTATGGCTTCATCTGCGCAGCCCGGTGTGGTCATCGCGGAGGACGGCAAGGTGGAGGTCACCGCTTCGGTGGCGGAGGACGTGTTCACCAACATTCACGCAGGTGACAGTGCGGGTATTCTGATTTCGGTGCTGTCGGATGATATGATGCAGGGCACGATCGGCTCGCTGCCCGCTGCAGCCAATGCGCAGACCAATCTGTATGATATTCCGGTTTCTCTGCCGGCAGACGCGGCGCCGCCGATTGGTGCGTTCGCAACCGTTACGTTTTACACAGCGCGCCGCAGTGATGCACTGTCCGTGCCGACTGAGGCGATATTGACCGGCTCGGGCGACGAGCGGTATGTGTTTGTGGTCGATGATTTCGGTGAGGGCGACACCGCCACGCGCGTAACGGTAGAGACCGGTCTGGTCAGCAAAACGAATACTGAGATCCTGTCCGGCCTTGCCGAGGGTGACCGCGTGGTGGTCAAGGGGCAGTCCTATCTGTCGGATGGCGCGGCGGTTCGCGTAGTGTCCGGCGAGGACGGTGCATCCGGTGATGACACCGCAGCGGGCGTCACCGATGATACCATGGACGCTGCTGCGGATGGGGAGGGCTGACACCCCTATGAAAATCGCGGAAAACTGTATCAAACACAATGTCATGACCGTTCTGGCGTACATACTGGTCATTGTGTTTGGCTTTTATTGCTTTCAATCGCTGCCGCTGGCGCTTATGCCGGATATGGAACTGCCGGTGGCGATCGTATATTCGACTTATTCGGGCGCGGGCCCGGAGGATATCGAGCAGCAGGTAACAAGGCCGCTCGAGTCCGCCTGCGCGGGTCTGGCGGGCTTGGAAACGCTCAGCTCGACCTCGGCGGAAAACATGTCCATGGTCATCGTGCAGTTTGCCTACGGCACCGATCTGGATGAGGCCATGACCGACATGCGCGACAAGGTCGATCAGGCCAAAGCCATGCTGCCGGAGGATGCGTCCGACCCAACTGTTATGTCAATCGACATTGATTCGATGCCGGTCATCATGGTTGCGCTGCGCGGCAGCGATCTGGCAAGCCTGCAATCGCTGGCAGAAGAGGAGATCGCGCCCGCGCTCGAACGTCTGGACGGCGTGGCGTCGGTGGATATTTCGGGCGGTTATGAAAACGAGGTCGCGGTCAAAACAGATGCGGCGCGCCTGAAGGGCTATAACCTGACGGTCAGCTCGGTGGCGCAGCAGCTGGGCGCGGACAATATGGCCGTGCCGGGCGGCGAGCTGAACAGCGGCTCGCAGACCTTGTCCGTGCGCACAGACGGCGAATATCAGTCGATCGACGACGTGAAAAACGCGCTGATCTCGCTGCCGGCGGGCGGCACGGTGCGCCTCAATCAGATCGCGGACGTTTCCCTGCAGCCCAAGGACCGCGATGCGCTGGCAAAGGTCAACGGCGAGGAATGCCTGATGCTGTCGGTCAACAAGCAGTCCAGCTCGAATACGGTTGAAATTGCCAACCGCGCCAAGGCGCAGCTTGATACGCTGACTGCAAATAACGGTGCGCTGGAGTGGGATCTGGTTATGGACCAGTCCGACTATATCAACATGACCGTGGACAACGCCATGAGCAATATCTGGATGGGCGTGCTGTTCGCGGCGATCGTGCTGCTGGTATTCCTGCGCGATTTCGGCGCGACGCTGGCGATTGCGATTGCGATGCCGTGCTGCATTTTGTTCACCTTCCTGCTGATGTTTGCGCTGGATATCACGCTCAATATCATGTCGCTGGGCGGCATTGCG
The DNA here is from genome assembly GCF_944380975.1 of uncultured Agathobaculum sp. GTDB lineage: Bacteria > Bacillota > Clostridia > Oscillospirales > Butyricicoccaceae > Agathobaculum. The sequence continues at coordinate 5,285 of NZ_CALWJK010000006.1, forward strand.
CTGGGCGTCGGCATGATCGTGGATAACTCAATCGTTGTACTGGAAAACGTGTTCCACTATCGGGCGGACGGCTATGACCGCTGGGAATCCTGCGTCAAGGGTACACATGAGGTCGTGCTGTCGGTCACGGCGTCCACATTGACCACCATTGCTGTGTTCCTGCCGATCGGTCTGTCCGGCGGCCTGACCGGCATGATGTTCAAGGAATTTTGCATTACGATCGTGGCGCTGTTGGCATCGTCGCTGCTGATTTCGCTGACGCTCGTGCCGCTTTTGTGCTATATTCTGCTCGATCGCGGCGGCGTGCACCGACTGTCGACCGCAGCACCGGGTCTGCGCGAACAGGTCATCGCAGATAAGCCCGCGATTCGGCTGTATAAAAAGATCCTCAAGCTGTTTATCACGCGCCGCTGGATCGGCATTGCGGTGACCGCATGCATTTGTGTGGTTTCCGTTATCAGCATTGTGGCGGCAGGCGCGGAGCTGATTCCGGAGATGGATCAGGGACAGGTGGATATTTCGGTTGGCATGCCCAGTGGTTCCACAATGGAGGAAACCGCCGCGATTCAGGATCGCATTGTCACAATCGCGGAGCAGACCGTGCCCGAAATGGATTTGATCTATTACAGCACGGGCAGCTCAACCTCGATCATGTCCAGTGCGTCGGGGGCGAGTGTGACCATCATGCTCAAGCCGGTCGCAGAGCGCGATCGTTCAGCCTCACAGGTCGCCGCACAGCTGCGCCGCGACCTAGCGGATATCGCAGGTTGTGAGATCACGGTGTCGGATGCCGGCATGATGGTGATGGACAGCGGCTCGGATATCAGCGTGCAGCTGTCTGGCAAGGATTACGATACGCTTGCGGAAACAGCAGACGATCTGGCGCGCAAAATTGAGGCGCTGCCGGATGCGGTCAATGTCGAGTCCTCGGCAGGCGATCAGGTGCCGCGTGTGGCCATTAAGGTCAACCGCGAAAATGCGTCCCGCTTCGGTTTGACGGCGGCCTCCATCGGTACGCTGGTGCGCGGTGAGCTGACCGGTTCGGTGGCGACCACGCTGCGCATGGGCGGCGATGAATACGATGTGACGATCTCGGGCGACGAAACGCTCACACAGGATATGGATGCGCTCAAATCCTTGCAGCTGCCCGCGCCCACCGGCGGCACGGTGCCGCTGTCCATGGTGGCGGATGTGTATACCGAGCTGTCGCCGCAGTCGATCTCGCGCATCAACCAGTATGCAACGGTCACCATCACGGGTGAGACCGAGTCGGGCGACAGCGTGAACATTATGCAGCAGGTCAATGATCTGATTGCAAACTATGTGCTGCCCGAGGGTGTCGAGGTAGAAAACGGCGATACGTCCGCTTCCAGTATCGCGGAAACGACACAGTCGCTGATGACCGCGCTGATGGTAGCGATTTTGCTGGTTTACTTCATTCTGGCCAGCCAGTTCAACTCGTTTGTGCTGCCGGTTGCCATTATGCTGATTTTGCCGATCGGTCTGCTCGGCTCGTTGCTGATGCTGTGGCCGACCGGGAACAAGGTGTCCATGGTGGCGCTGCTGGCGGTCATCATTCTGGCCGGTACGGTGGTCAACTCGTCGATCGTGCTGGTGGACTACATTTTGCAGCGCCGTGAACGGGGCGAGGATAAGCAGACTGCCATTCTCAACGCCTGCCCGCGCCGTGTGCGGCCCGTGCTGATGACCGCGCTGACGACCATCCTCGGCTTGGTGCCGATGGTGTTCTCCGGCGGCGAGGGCTCGGAAATGATGAAGCCGATGGGCGTGGTGATGATGACCGGTATGGTGATCTCCACGGTGGCGACACTGTTCATCACACCGGTGTACTATTCGCTGACCGACGGTCTGGCCGAACGTGTCAAAAAGCGCTTTCATCGCCCGAAAAAAGAACGGCATTGGCTCAAAAAGCTGAAAAAGGGAGGCGAATGACGAAAAAATCGCATAACTGACCGTTGCAATTTTGCGCCGGATACGGTATGATTAAGGCGGCACCGCAGGGAGCGGTGCCGCCTGATTTGTTGAGGAAGAGAAGAAAGAGGGAGGCGGGCAGGATGAGACGATCGGTTGCCATGGTGGTGCTCGGCACCCTGCTTTTATCCGGATGCACACAGCAGACCGATGTGATGGAGCCGACAGCGGAGGAGACGGCAAAGGTCAATCCGCAAACGCAAGCATTGGAGGCGGCGACGCAGGCGGGGCTGCTGAGCGAGGATACGGCAGCTGGCCTGAGTGAGCAGGAGGCGCTGCAGCAGGTCGCCGGAGGCATAGACGAGACAGAGTACACGGTAGAAGCAACGGAGGAGACGCTTTCTGTCGGCACAGATGCGACATCGACGCGCGAATACTATGTATTTGAGGTCAGCGATGCCACGGGACGGACGGTCGGCAAGGTAGCAGTTGACCGGGAAACCGGCGAAAAATACAATTATCTCGGAGACGGGGTGTTGGATGACTATGCGACTTTCCCGCTGTATGACGCCGATGCCGAACAGCACAAGGGGTGGCCGGGCAGCTATGTCAGCCCGACGGGGATTGCGCTGACCATCACGCAGGAGGAAGAGAACGAAATCGTGTATTGCTTTTCCGACGGTACGGAAGGTGTGGCTGCGGTCAACGGCGAGACGGCCAAATCCGCAGATGAGCAAATGAATTTCCTGCTGGCGGATGGGATCGTGACCGTCGCCGGTGGCGGTTTAACGGGTAATTATACCGCCCTTGCGGAAAACGATGCGTCGGCAGAACAGCAGGACACCGCAGAAGCAAAAACCGAATAAGAAAAATACAAAGCCGCAGGACTTTAGTCCTGCGGCTTTGCCATACTTTGCAGTTTATTCGACTTCGCTTTCGCCCAGCAGTTCGAGCACGTCGACCGGCGTGCCTGCGCGGGCAGTTTCCACATGCAGATGCGGGCCGAGCGCTGCTTCTGCGTCCATGGTTTCCGCAACCGTGCCGATCGCTTCGCCTGCGGCAACGGCCTGTCCTTCTGCCACGCGCACATCGGTCACGCCGCAGTAGGTCGAGGTCAGGTCGGCATCATGCGAGACCGTGACGCAGGTGCCGTACAGCCCGTCCTCGACGACCTTCTGCACGGTGCCGTCGGTCAGTGCCATCACGGTTTCACCGGCTTCGGCGGCAAAGTCCGTGCCGGTGTGCACGCGCCAGTCGCCGAAGGTCGGCTGGAACAGCAGCTCGTCACCGGAAAACGGCGTGATGACGGCACCGGAAACCGGACGCACATAAACCGGGGCGGATACCGTTTCCACAGGTGCGGGCGCGGCTTCCTCGGTTTCAGCGGCCGTATCTTCGGTTTCTTCCGGCTGGGCTGCTTCGTCCTTGTCCTCATCCGTCGGTTTGGTCTCGTCGGCCTCGCCGGTGTCCTCGGACAGCACCGGCGTGTCCTCGGTCAGGTCGGGCAGCGTCTCCGCGGGCGTGACGATGGGCAGGCTTGCCTGCGTTTCATCCTCTGCGGGTGCGGTGGCATCCGACCAGAGCACCCACGCGGATGCCGCGATGATGAGGGCACAGACGGTCAGAATGGTGTAGAAGCCGCGGGTCGAAAGGACTGCGGTATGTTTGGAATTGTATTGTTTCATATCCCTTTACCTCCGTTTTCACCAGTATGACCGCGGAGGAAAGGGTTTATACATGGCCGAGTACAGTATCCGGATAATAATGCGCTAAAATTTCTTCATAACTGGCGTTTTGCTCAGCCATGTACTTTGCGCCGTACTGTGACAAACCGACGCCGTGGCCGTAGCCGATAGTGTGGAACGTGATGCTGTCATCTGTGGTAGTGATGGTGAAGTTGGTCGATTGCAGGCCAAACAGTTCGCGCACGGCGGTACCTTCCACAGTGACGCCGCCGAGTTTGACAGTGATGATCCCGCCCGCATCCGAGCGGACGGAAGCCTTGAACCAGTCGTTTGGCGGGCCGGATACATCCGCGGAGGGGAATGCTTCCGCAACCTTTTCGCGGAAATCGTCTGCGGAGACAGTGACCGCTGCCTCGTAGTCGCTGTATGCTGTGCCGCCGGGGCTGACCACGCTTTGCAGATAGGGCACATCCTCACCCCATACGTCGCGCGCGGCTTCGGTGCGCGGGCCGCTGACGCAGTGGAACACCGCCGCAATCGGTGCGCCGTCATAGGTCAGGATCTCGCCTTCCGTGTCCTGCACCGCCTGCTGCACGCGCGACAGGTCGCTGCCGGATGCGGTTTCCACTGCGATATCGCGGTAGGCGGCGCAGTGGTGGTAGTCATCGCAGACATCCGCTTCGGGATGCGCGGCGGGGCGGCCCGATGCCATTTTGTAGACCGCATAAGTACGTGCAGCAACCGCTTGCGCACGGATTGCATCAAGCGGGAAGTCGTTGGGGATCTCTGCCGCTACCACACCGGCAACATAGTCCTCCAGCGGCAGTGTGGTGGGCTGGTTGTCGATCAAAATCGTGACGGTGGAGTAATCGCCCGTCAGCGCGGTTTCCGTCGCAGTCGGTGCGGAAGCGGGAGCGGTTGTGCTGGGTTCCGGCTCGCCGTCGTATAGCAGGAGCGCGGGCGCAAGGTATAACGCCATCACAAGCCCACATCCGGTGAGCAGCAGTTTACGCATGTCCGAAGCCTCCTCTCTCCAATAGTATATGCGGGTTCAGAAATTGATAGCACACCAAATGTAGACGGATGTTGACAATGCTTCCAATATATTGTATTATAGAAAACAAGGAAACGAACAAATGTTCGAAAAGGATAAGGAGGCATGCTATGCAGCTGCAAGAAATGGCAAGGGAGTACCGATCCAACACAGCGCTTCTGGAGCTGCGATTGAAGCAATTGCAAACGGCGCGGCGCCATGCAGGGCAGAACGAGGTGCGATACCGCCTAAAGAGCCGGATCAACTGTTTGCAGGCGATGATCAACGAAAACCGCAAAACGGCTTTTGTGCTGGAACACTATTACGATAAGGGAGGAAATGCGCATGAAAACAGGAAGGCTGTCTGAGCAGGCGGCAACTTGCGCAGCGTATGAGCGGTACATAGCAGAACTGGGCGAGGACAACAGCGCATTTCGCGCCAAATTCCGCGAAGCGTTTTTTCATGCGCTGCAAGAGCAGCTGACCGCGCGGCAATATCAAGTGCTGTGGATGAGTGAGGTCGAAGGGCTTTCAGGCAAGGAGATTGCTTATCGGCTGGGCATCAGCCAGTCGGCGGTGTCGCGCCATTTGGCACGCGGCAAAAAGCGGCTGCGTATCCTGCTGGCTTATAATCTGGAGCTGCGGAACAATGCATTTGCATAAAGCCGGTTACTTTACGCGGTGGTATGCAGAACAGTATGCGTCAGATGGGAATAAAAAACGCCTTCGGCGGCAAAATGCTCCGAAGGCGCAGCGGCAGGCAAAAAAAGAACGCGACATCAGGCCGCGCTATTGCACCGCCCCGTCGCGTGTCTTTAGCAGTAAATAAAAACGGCTTCAAGCGAATGTTGTTCAGCTGTCCACCGAGGATGGTAGAATTATAGCACTGCTGGCATTCCTGGGACAAGATAAAAAATTGACAAAATCCCGTTTACAATTTGTTCATAATTGTACGATTCGACAAAATGGCCAAGGAAAAGTGCGAAAACGCGGCAAAGTAAATAAAAAAGTAAATAAAAAATAAGAAATTGCTTTACAAATTGGTGTAAGCATGGTATCATATATTGTACTTTCGCCCCGTGCTTAGCTGCCGGAATTCCGGGCATGTCCCTACCGTGCCCACTTCACCAGCCGCAGCCCAGCCTGTGGGTAAGTAAAAAATATATCTTGAAAGGTGAAACACAACATGATCCGTAAGGAAGAAAAGACTGCTGTTATCGAGGCAAACCGCACTCACGCAACCGATACCGGTTCTCCGGAGGTTCAGGTAGCGATCCTGACCGCGCGCATTCAGGAGCTGACCGAGCACCTGAAGGTTCACAAGAAGGACAACCACTCCCGCCGCGGCCTGCTCAAGATGGTTGGTCAGCGCCGTTCCATGCTGGCTTACCTGCAGAAGAAGGACATCAACCGCTATCGTGCGCTGATTGCCAAGCTCGGCATCCGTAAGTAAGAAGAACAAGCAAATAGGGGAGCAGTCTGCTCCCCTGTTTCTGTTTTCAAAAGGAAGGCGGCAAAACCGCTTTTTAGCAGTTGAAGCAGAGCCGGAGCCCGGTTTTCCGTGTTTGCTTCAAGTGCTAAAAAAGGGATGCGCCGCCCTCCGCAACACAAAAAAGGAGGAACAAACATGGCAAACATCAACCACTTTGACTTCAAAAACTACCGTGTTTTTGAAACCGAGATCGCTGGCCGTAAGCTGACTGTGGAAACCGGCAAGATGGCGCAGCTGGCCAACGGCTCGTGCCTGGTGCGCTACGGCGACACCGCCGTGCTGGTCACCGCGACCGCATCGGCCAAGCCGCGTGACGGCATCGACTTTTTCCCGCTCTCGGTTGACTTTGAGGAGCGTCTGTACGCAGTAGGCCGCATCCCGGGCAGCTTTATGCGCCGCGAGGGCCGTCCGAGCGAGAAGGCTATCCTCGCTTCCCGCCAGATCGACCGTCCGATGCGTCCGCTGTTCCCGAAGGATCTGCGCAACGACGTGTCCATCGTATGCACCGTGCTGGAAAACGATTATGATAACTCCCCTGAGGTGGTCGGCCTGCTGGGCGCGTCCATCGCGGTTTCGATTTCCGATATCCCGTTTGACTATGTGGTTGCAGGCTGCCAGGTCGGCATTGTAGACGGCAAGACCGTCATCAACCCGACTTCCGAGCAGCGCAAGCAGTCCGAAATGGACGTTACTCTGTGCGCGACTAAGGACAAGATCGTTATGATCGAGGCAGGCGCAAACGAAGTGCCTGAGGATGACATGTTCAACGCACTGATGGAAGCGCATGAGGAGCTCAAGAAGATCTGTGCGTTCATTCAGGGCATCAAGGACGAGATCGGCAAGCCGAAGTTCGAGTACGAGCATCACGACATCGATCATGACCTGTTCGACAAGCTCGAGGCGGAGTGCAACGATAAGTTCGAGGTTGCCATGGACACCGACGACAAGACCGTCCGCGATGCAGGCGTGCGTGAGATCGTCGACGCATTTGAAGCAACCCTTTCCGACGAATACAAGGAAGAGCACGGTGCAAACCTCGCCGAGTGCGTGGACAAGCTGCAGAAGAAGATCGTGCGCCGCTGGCTGGCAAACGGCAAGCGTGTTGACGGCCGCGGCATGGAGGAAGTCCGTCCGCTGGCGGCTGAGGTGCATGTGCTGCCGCGCGTTCACGGTTCCGGTATGTTCACCCGCGGTCAGACGCAGGTGCTGACGCTCTGCACGCTGGGCACGCTGGGCGATGCGCAGGAACTCGATACCATCTTTGAAGAGACTGAAAAGCGTTATATCCACCACTACAACTTCCCGTCCTTCTCGGTCGGTGAGACTCGTCCGTCCCGCAGCCCCGGCCGTCGTGAGATCGGCCATGGTGCACTCGCGGAGCGCGCACTGCTGCCCGTCATCCCGCCGGTCAGCGAGTTCCCGTATGCATTGCGTCTGGTTTCCGAGGTCATTTCCTCCAACGGTTCTACCTCGCAGGGTTCGGTCTGCGGCTCGACCCTCGCGCTGATGGACGCCGGTGTGCCGATCAAGGCGCCGGTTGCAGGTATTTCCTGCGGTCTGATCACCGACGGCGGTCAGGAGACCACCTTCACCGATATTCAGGGCGTGGAGGACTTCTACGGCGACATGGACTTCAAGGTTGCCGGCACCAAGAAGGGCATCACGGCGATTCAGGTCGATATCAAGGTCGACGGTCTGACCCCGAACATCATCAAGCAGGCGTTTGAGAAGTGCCGCGTGGCACGTTACGGCATTCTGGATGAGATCATGCTCAAGGCGATTCCGGCACCGCGTGCGGATGTATCCGAGTGGGCACCCAAGATGACCACCATGCACATCCATCCGGATAAGATCCGTGAGGTTATCGGCAAGGGCGGCAGCGTGATCCAGAACATCGTGGCGGAGTCCGGCGCAAAGGTCGATATTGAGGACGATGGTACGGTTACCATCGCGGCGGTTAAGGCTTCCGACGCAGAGAAGGCGCGTAAGATGATCGAAGCGATCGTCAAGGAGCCGGAGCCGGGCGAAATCTACTACGGCAAGGTCGTGCGCCTGATGAACTTCGGTGCGTTTGTCAACCTGCTGCCGGGCAAGGACGGCATGGTGCACATCTCCAAGATGGCGGATCACCGCATCGAAAAGGTAGAGGACGCTGTTAAGGAAGGCGACATGGTCTGGGTCAAGGTCATGGAGATCGACGACAAGGGCCGCGTTAACCTGTCCATGAAGGACGTCAAGGAAGAAGAGAAGGTAAAATAATCTCTTTCTGGTAAGTATAACAGAGGGTTTCGGCGCAATTTTTGCACCGAAACCCTTTTCCGTTTGCCCGCGTGTGCGGTGTGTGTTATAATAAAAAGCAATCTCTATTTAGAAAGGAAATGAACCGATGGCCCAGACTTCCGTATCGCTGCCCGAGGGTGAGCTGCGCGTTGCGCCCTGCGGTATGCTGGACAAGCTGATTGCCGCCGCGGACGGCGACGCAGCGCTGCTGTATTTGTATGTGCTGCGGCATGGCCGCGCGGATGAGACAGCCGCTATGCGTGCGCTGCATTTGTCGCGCGAGCGGTACGAGCGTGCGGCGTTTACGCTCAATGGGCTGATTACGCCTGCTGCGCCGCCGCAGGTGGACAAGCTCTCGGATACCCCGCAGTATACGGCGGATGAGCTGCGCCGTGCGCGGCTGGACGATCAGAAATTTGCCGGTGTGTGCGCGAGTGCGGAAGGTGTGCTCGGACGCACGTTGACCGAGGGACAGCTGCGCTGTCTGTTGACTGCATACGACCACCTTGGGTTATCGGCCGAGGCGATTGTTGAGCTGCTGGCCTACCTCAAAGGGGAAAAAGGCACGGTGCGCGTCAGCGATATCCGCAGGGAAGCCTATCTATGGGCGGATATGGGCGTGGTAACAGCGCAGCAGGCGCAGCAGTATCTGGCGCACAAGGCCAACGAAAAACCGCTGAGTGAGGCGGTTTACAAGGCGCTTGGCGCGGACCCGGCGCAGCCGGCGCCCAAGGAGCAGCGCGTGTGCCGCTTCGCGCTCGCGCATGGTTTCCCGCCAGAGGCAATTGAGCTGGCTGTCCAGCGCACGGATAAGCAGCAGGGACACAAGAGTTTGGATTATACGCTCGGTATCCTGCGCCGTTGGGACGAGGCGGGCATACATACGGTGAGCGAAATTACTGCGCTCGAGCCGGAGACGCGGACGGCGGTCGGGCAGACTGCGGCGCAGCCGACCGATTCCGGCACGCTGGCTGCGTGGGAACAGAAGTGGGAAGAGAGCAGACGAGAGACCAGACGCAAGAGACTGGAGGCGGAAGCCAGTGGCATATGACAGAAAGATATTAGCGGCAGCGCGGCGCGCGCTGGAGCGTGAGCGCACAGCGCGCAGCGAGGAATTCGCGCAGCGGCGGCGTGAGGTGTATGCGTATGAGCCGCGCATCCGTGCCATTGACCGCACACTTTTGCAGACGGCAGCATCCGTGCTGCGCGTAGCGCTCAATACGGGCGGCGATCCGACTGCTGCGATCGAGGGGCTGCGGGAGCAGAACCTCGCCTTGCAGGCCGAGCGCGCCGGACTGCTCAGCGGTATGGGGCTGCCCGTAGATTATTTGACCGAAAAGCCGATGTGCGAAAAGTGCGGCGATACGGGTTATGCGGGCAGCGCGACCTGCGACTGTGTGAAAGCACGCTATGCAGTGCTGCTGAAAGAGCAGCTTTCTACTGTGCTGCCAATTCAGGATCAGAATTTTGATAAATTCCGGTTGGAATATTATCCGGAAAAAGTCGATAACCGCTTGGGTGATTCGCCTAGGGAAATTATGGCGGATAATTTGTATGATTGCCGTGCATATGCAGAGGAATTTACGCCGCATGCGCTCAATTTGTTGTTTTATGGTTCAACGGGTCTGGGGAAAACCTTCCTGTCCTCCTGTATCGCGGAAGCAGTGGCGGCGCGCGGCTTTTCGGTGGCATATGATACGGCGATCAACATCCTCGCAGCGTATGAGACGATTAAATTCGGCAACGGCGACGGCGAAGCCGCAGCCGAGCGCGCCGCGCGGTATGAACGGGCCGATCTGCTCATCATCGACGATATGGGTACCGAAATGGGCACGGCATTCACCGTGTCCGCGCTCTATAATCTTATCAACAATCGGCTGATGGCTAAACGGCCCATGATCATCAATACAAATCTGCTGCCTGAGCAGCTGAGCGATAAGTATTCGCCTGCTGTTGCTTCCCGGCTGCGCGGTGAGTTTAAACCCTTGCATTTTGTGGGCAACGACATCCGCCGGATGAAAAAACAAATGTAAACAATTCTTTCACAGCGCGTTCAAAATTTATTCACATATTCCCCGACAGAATGGGGTATACTAAGCATGTCGATAAGGGAAGCCGCAATCCCGAATCGACAGACTACCGATCTTTTATTTCTCTTTTACCCCCCTTTATTTTGTGAAATGAGTGAAAAGCCCCCGGTTCCATTTCCCCCATGGACCGGGGGCTTTTCCTGCCTTTGGGACGGTTCGGGGAATGTCATAAACCTTTCAAAGTCTGTTCAAAAGCTGTTCACACTTTTCCCTCCGGGGTGCAGTATACTATGATTGTCGGAAGGGAAAGACACCAGCCCAACCGATACCCCTTTTTTACATCATAATGTTTTCTTTCTTTCACCTTTTCTTTTATCCTCTTTTTCATTTTTGCATTGGCGTGCGCCCTGTTTTCCATTTCCCCCCTTTTGGAAAACAGGGCGTTTCCCATGTCTGTGGAAAACCCTTAGGAAACAATTCTTTCACAGCATATTTATAATCTGTTCACACTTTTCCCGGCAGGATAGGGTATACTAAGCATGTCGATGAGGGAAGCCGCAATCCCAAGTCGACAGCCTACCGATCTTTTATTTCTCTTTTACCCCCTTTTTCAAATCTGTGTAGTGAATGGGCAAAGCGCCGTCGTCTCGTTTCCCCCGACGAGACGGCGGCGCTTTCCTGTTGTGCGGTGGTCTGCGATTGACCCTTGCGCAAGAGAATACAATGCGGTATACTAAAAAATAGGCAAGAAAAGATATGTTAGGAGTTGTTGTAGTTATGGGTTGCTCGCATAATTGCGAATCCTGCTCTGCGGGCTGCGGCGGCGAAAAGAGCCTGAAGGTCGCGGCGAATCCCGCGGCTTCTGTTAAAAAGGTGATCGGCATCGTGTCCGGCAAGGGTGGCGTGGGCAAAAGCCTGCTGACCTCAATGCTTGCTGTTGGCATGACGCGCAAGGGCTATACCTGCGGCATTCTGGACGCGGATATCACCGGCCCGTCCATCCCTAAAACTTTCGGTGTGCACGATAAGCTGGAAGGCTGCGAGGAAGGCATCCTGCCCGCGCGCAGCGAGGGCGGCGTGCAGATGATTTCGATCAATCTGGTGCTGCCGAACGAGGATGACCCGGTCATCTACCGCGGGCCGATCATCGCGGAGACGGTCAAGCAGTTCTGGTCGGATGTGGTGTGGGACGACGTGGATTTCCTGTTCGTCGATATGCCGCCCGGCACGGGCGACGTGCCGCTGACCGTGTTCCAGTCCCTGCCGGTGGACGGCATTCTGGTCGTCACCTCACCGCAGGATCTGGTCAGCATGATCGTGGGCAAGGCGGTCAAGATGGCGAAAATGATGAATATCCCGCTCCTCGGCGTGGTGGAGAATTACAGCTACCTCGAATGTCCGGACTGCGGCAAGCACATTTCGGTCTTTGGCGAAAGCCATGTGGATGACGTAGCGGCGGAGTACGGGCTGCCCGTGCTGGCCAAGCTTCCGCTCGATCCCAAGCTGGCCGCAGCAGTGGATGCCGGCAAAATCGAGGATGCCAAGCTCCCGGATGCGCTGAAGGATGCGCTCAAGACGGTGGAGGGCCTTCGATGAACATCGGCGTGGCATATGATGGCGGACAGATCGCGGGTAATCTGGGCGAGTGCCGCTCATTTTTGATCGTCAGTGCGGAGGGACAGACCCCGACGGGCAAGCGGCTGGCTTCTGTGGAGGGAACCAGCACGACCGATTTGCTCAAGTTGGCGAGTATGGAAAAAGTGGACGTGCTCATCTGTGGTGCGCTCGGACTGGCTATGCGCAATGCGCTGGAGATGATCGGCGTATTGCTTGTGCCGGGCTGCGAGGGCTCGGCGGAGGAAGCAGTCGCAAAATTCCTCGTGGGGGAAAAACAGGGTGATCCGGCGCTGCTCGAGATTGGACGGGAGGAAGACCCGGACGACCCGATGGCGTGCATGCATGACTGCGCCAAGTGCGCAGGCTGCGGCCCGATTGAGATTTTGCGGCAGATCCCGCAGGAACAGGAAGAGAACTGAACAATTGAACGGGGCATCCGATGCGGGTGCCCTTTTTGATTGGGGGGATGAAACCATTTGGCGTTTTTGGAGGAAAAATGAGGAAGTTAGTTTATCGGTATCTGTGGTTCACTATCGGCGTTATCATCAATGCGTTCGGCGTGGCGATCATCACCAAGGCAGCACTGGGCACCTCGCCCATTTCAAGCGTGCCGTATGTGCTCAGCCTGCGGTTTGCGCCATCGTTGGGGCAGTTCACCTTTGTATTTAACCTGCTGTTTATTGCAGTGCAGGTGGTTCTGCGCGGACGAAAGTTCCCGCCGATCCAGTTTTTGCAGATCGTGGTCAATCTGGTGTTCAGCGCGTTTATTGATGTCGGCATGAAAGCACTGTGGTGGTTTGAGCCGTCCTTTTTGCCGGTCAAGCTGGTGGCGCTGGTGCTGGGATGCGCAGTTTTGGGCTTCGGCATCAGTGTGGAGGTCGCGCCGGATGCGCTGCTCGTGCCGGGCGAGGGCATTGTGGGCGCGATCACCGAGCGGACGGGCAAGCGCTTCGGCTCGGTCAAGATCGTGTTCGATGTGACGCTGGTGGCGATTGCACTCATTCTGTCCTTTTGCTTTTTCCATGGTGTCAACGGGCTTGGCTTGGGTACGGTGGTTTCTGCGCTCATCGTGGGCCGGTTTGTCAACCTGTTTAACGCGCATCTGCCGCTCATCCCGCGCATCCGTATGCTGCGCGCGGTGGCGGTGCCCGAGGACGTGGATGCAGCCGAAGAGGAAAAAACAGCCGAGGTGGAAGAGAGCGCCTGAGCGGGCGAAGTAGTCTGTACATAAAACGATATACAGAGTAGCCAAGGGCTGCCCGCAGTGAGCGGACAGCCCTTTTGTCAGCAAACGGCGAAAATAATCTTACGATGCAAGGAAATTTATCGAAAAATGCTGATGCTTTTTATACAGGGGTGTTGTATAATAAATCTATAACCGAAAACGGGGCGTCGCAGCCCCACGGAAACGGAAGGATTTTCTGCGATGGATAAGATTACCGCCGCCTTGGTTGGCGGCCTGTTTGACGAGGGCGGTTTTTCCGCCTATGCGCGTCCGGTCTTGTTCGGTACGGCTGGCGACACGGTGCGGGGTGAGCTGCCCGAAACCGTGAATGCGTGCTTCTTTGTGCACGATGATCGGGAGCCTGCACTGGCGGGTGCGGAAAGCATTGCGCTGACGGAGGGCAACCGTTTTGCGGCACTTGGCAGCCTGCCGGAAAGCGAGCAGGTGCTGGTGGTTGCCGCGCCGTTTGTGCTTGCCGAGGACGATGCGCTGACCCATCTGATCGAGACGCATGTGACGACTGGCTATGGCGTGAGCGTACTGGTGGCGGAGCAGCAGGGCTTCGACGCGGAGGGCCAGCCCATCCCGCGCGACGCACATTGCCTTGCCGCGATGTTCACCTATGACATGCTGCAAAAGGCGCTCGCAGCGGGCGGCGATACGCTGGATGCACTGGTGGAGGCGGCAGTCGCCGCAGGCGCACAGAAGGGCGTCGCCGTGACAAACGAGATCGTTGAGATTTGCGACGGCGGTTCGGCTTATATCGCGTTCCGCGCGATGGTAAACCGCGTCAATTTCACGCTGATCGAAAAAGGCGTTCAGATTTTTGATCCGGCAAACACCTATATCGCGCCGGACGCCGAGATCGAAGCGGGTGCGACCATCCTGCCCGGCTGCCATATCCGTCCGGGCTGCAAGGTGGGCGCTGGTGCGGTCATCGGCCCGAACTCCATTCTGGAAAAAGCCGAGATCGGTGCGGGCACTACGGTCAACAATTCGCAGGTGTATGAGTCCAAGATCGGTGCGCACACTACGGTCGGACCGTTTGCTTATGTCCGCCCGCAGTGCGTGGTGGGCGACGGCTGTCGCATCGGTGACTTTGTTGAGCTGAAAAAGTCCACCATCGGCAATGGCACCAAGGTGTCCCACCTGACCTATATCGGCGACGCAACCGTTGGCGAGCGCGTCAATTTCGGCTGCGGCACGGTTGTGGTCAACTACGATGGATATCATAAGTACCAGACCGTGATCGGGGACGATTGCTTCATCGGCTGCAACACCAATCTGGTATCGCCTGTGAAGCTCGGCGACCGCGCGTTTACCGCTGCCGGCGCGACGATCACCAAGGACGTACCGGCTGGTGCGCTGGCAGTTGCCCGTGCGCGGCAGACCACGCTCGATGGCTGGAACGACCGCCGCCGCGAGGCACATGAAAAAGAGCAAAATAAAAAGTAAACATAGAAAAAACGGGATAAATTCTATCATTATGACGGAGGCTTACCAATGATTTCTCACGGAAAAAATATCAAAATTTTCTCCGGCAACTCTCACCCCGCACTGGCAATGCAGATTGCGTCCGCGCTCGGCCTGTCGATCGGTAAAGCGGCGATTTCCACCTTCGCGGACGGCGAAATCTCGGTTTCCATTTCCGAGTCCGTGCGCGGTTCGGACGTGTTTCTGGTACAGTCCACCTGCGGCCCGGTCAACAACAACCTGATGGAGCTGCTCATCATGATCGACTCCTGCAAGCGTGCGTCTGCCGGCCGCATCACGGCGGTTATCCCTTATTTCGGCTATGCGCGTCAGGACCGCAAGAGCAAGGCGCGCGACCCGATCTCGGCAAAGCTGGTTGCCAACCTCATCACCGCAGCAGGCGCAGACCGTGTGCTGACCATGGACCTGCATGCGGCGCAGATTCAGGGCTTTTTCGACATCCCGGTGGACAACATGCTCGGCTCTTCTGTGCTGATCCCGTATATCGCGGGCAAGTTCGGCGTGGGCACGGATGATACGGTTATCGTCTCTCCTGACCTTGGCTCGGTTACCCGTGCGCGTAAGTTCACCGAGAAGCTGGACATGCCGCTTGCCATCATCGACAAGCGCCGTCCGAAGGCGAATGTATCCGAGGTTATGAACATCATCGGTAACGTCGAGGGCAAAAAGTGCATCCTCGTGGACGACCTGATCGACACGGCGGGCACGCTGGTGCACGCAGCGGACGCGCTGGTCGAAAAGGGCGGCGCAACGGAGGTATATGCTTGCGCGACCCACGGCGTGCTGTCCGGTCCGGCGATTGAGCGCATCGAGAACAGCCCGATCAAGGAGCTGGCGATTCTGGATACCATCCCGCTGCCGAGCGAAAAGAAGCTGGACAAGATCAAGCTGCTGTCGGTAGCGCCGGTGCTCACGGAAGCCATCGCACGCATCTACGAAGAAGTTTCGGTTTCGACTCTGTTCGACTGAAACGGATGATTTGACAATTTGGGGGCGGACAACAGATGTTTGTCCGCCCCTTTGCTCTATCCGGCGGCGCTGCCGGACGGGGGAAAATCAAAGAAAAGCGAGGAACAGGAATGAAACTTCTCACGGTAGGCGATGTGGTCGGCGAGGCCGGCATCGACACCCTGCATGCGCTGTTGCGCCGCGTCAAACGCGCGCACAGCGTGGATTTTGTAATCGTCAATGGCGAAAACGCTGCTGGGCGCGGCATCACGCCCAAACAGGCGGACGATATTTTTGCCGCGGGCGCGGATGTGGTGACGTTGGGTAACCATGCGTTTTCCAAACAGCAGATCGCCGCTTACCTGGACGAACGGCAGGATATCCTGCGCCCGGCTAACCTTGCCCCGCAAAGCCCGGGACAGGGCTGGGGGATTTACGACGGTCCGCAGGGCTTGCGGCTGCTGGTGATGAACCTGATCGGTCGATGCGACATGCATTACGGACCGGATAACCCGTTTCTGTGCGCGGATAAAATTCTGCGTGAGGCAGAAGGCAAATATGACCTTGCGCTGGCGGAGATACACGCGAATGCGACGAGCGAAAAGCTTGCGATGGGGTATTATCTGGACGGCCGCTGTGCTGCTGTGTGGGGCACGCACACCCATGTCCAGACCGCGGACGAACGCATCAACCCCAAAGGCTCGGGCTATATCACTGATCTGGGCATGACCGGTCCGATCGTGTCCGTGCTGGGCGTGCGGGTGGAGCAGTCGATCGCCATGTTTCGCGGCGATCTGACCGAGTATTTCAAGACCGCGCCGGGCGACTGCGCGCTGTCTGGCGCGGTGTTTGAGCTTGCGCGGGACGGAAAATGTACTTCGGTCACCCGCGTGTGGGAGCGCTGCGCGCAGCTGTAATGACAGAAAATCCATTGGTTGGAAAGGAGGGCGGCGTATGATTGCGATTTTTCTCGCTCCGGTTTATATCCTGCTCAACGTGTATTTGGCGCGCTGGGTGCTGCGCTGGACGGGCGCGTGCCATCGGCTTTGCGGCGCAAAGGCATTCCGCGTGGTGTTCATCGTGGTGTATGCGCTGGTCGCATCAGCGCCGCTGACCGGCTTTTTGATCCAGTCGCCGTATGCGTTACGGAAGTTTTTGCGGCAGGTCGGAAATTACTGGTTCGGCTGGATGCTGTATCTCGTGCTTGCAGTTTTGATCGTCGAAGTGGCACTGTTTGTGATACGCCGCGTGCGTGGCAAGGATTTTGAGCAGATGCAGCAGGTGCGGCGTGTGCAGGGCGGCGTGGCGCTTGCGTTGGTGTGTGCGGTCAGTTTTTACGGCATGGTGCACGCCAAACAGCTGTATGTGACTGAATATGACGTGACGCTGCAAGGCGCGGGCGAGGATATGACGGTCGCACTGCTGGCCGACCTGCATCTAGGCTACAGCACTGAGCCAGCGTATATCGAACGGGCAGTACAGGTGGTCAACGATATGCAGCCCGATCTGGTGGTGATCGCGGGTGACATATTCGATAACGAATATGAGGCGATTCCGCAGCCCGAGCGGATTGCGGCAGCGCTTGCGTCGCTCGACAGTACATATGGAACCTACGCCTGCTGGGGCAACCACGATCTGTCCGAGCCAATCTTGGCGGGTTTTACCTGGGATATAGCCGACGAGAACAAAAACGATCCGCGCATGGCGGAATTTTTGGAGGCAGCAGATGTAACACTATTGGAGGACCGTGCGGTGACACTGGAAAACGGTGTGCAGCTGGTCGGACGGCGTGACCCGTCCCGCAGCAACAAATTGGCGGAGCAGCGGCTCAGCCCAGAGCAGCTGGTCTCGTCGCTCAATCAGGAGCAGCCGATTTTTGTCATTGACCATCAGCCGGAGGAGTTGGAAGCTTTGGCGCAGGCGGGGGTTGATCTCGACCTGTCTGGTCATACGCACGACGGACAGTTATTCCCTGGCAATCTGCTGATGCGTCTGTTATGGGACAATGCTTGCGGCTGCGAGCAGATCGGGGATATGACTTCGGTCGTGACCAGCGGCCTTGGCGTCTGGGGGCCGGATATGCGTGTTGGTACGCGCAGCGAAGTGGTCTGTGTTTCTGTGCATTTTTCGGAATAATGCACGGCGGACAAGCGTCCGTGTGGGAAAAACAGATAAAAGAAGAGGGGGCTTTTGTACATTTTGCAAGAAGTTGTATAATAACTTGCAAAAATGCGAAAATTTGTTGACGGGACACCCTGTTTTGCAGTATGCTATAAATGAACAACAATTGGCCTGATTGCATTTATGGTGATGAGGCCTTGCAGCAGGCACACCGATAGGCGGCTTTGGGAAGGGCGCCGGCGGTGTGAAAGGAGGAAACAAACAGATGAACCCGTTGCTCAACAAATTCACTTTCACGGACGAGCTGAAGGATGTGCTCGAAAACTGTAAAGGCGTGTCGGTTCCGACCAGCAAGGCAGAGCTGTACGATATGGTCTTCGGTCCGGAGCATGCCGATGTGTATGACGTCGTGTTCGACGTGCCAGGTAAGGGCCCGGTCAAGGAAGCGGACGTAACACGATGCAAGAACGGTGCGTCGGTCAACTTCGTGGAGGATTATATGCGCCGCCGCGAGCCGGACTGCATGCGTATTGCAGACGACAAGCCGACCGATAAGAAGCGCTTTGCCGACGTTTACGGCTATCCCTTTACCGACCTGCGCCGCGAGACCATGGACTGGTTCAAGACGCAGGAGCTGATCCTGATGCCCTTTAATTCGGGCGGCAATATTTATGGCTACGGCTCCATGCTGGTCTGCCCCAAGCAGTGCGCGTTTTTCGCGTTTGCGCTGGCGCATCTGCAGGGCTTTGTTAACGCAGAGGAGAGCGAGGGCTACAAGCCGCGCGCGATCGTTTACGTTGCGCCGCCGTTCCGCCACACTCACTTTGAGGGCAAGCAGGTCGTTGTGCACAACCGTCTGGACGACTGCCATGAGGTATTCTCTTACAACCTTTACCCCGGCCCGTCCGCAAAGAAGGGCGTTTACTCGGTGCTGCTGGACATCGGCGAGCAGGAAGGCTGGACGACCTGCCATACGTCCTGCGGTCGTCTGGTAACGCCGTATGAAAACGAAATGGTCATCATGCACGAGGGCGCGTCCGGCGGCGGCAAGAGCGAAATGCTGCAGGACATCGCGCGTGAGCCGGACGGCCGCGTGCTGCTCTCCAAGAACACGGTTACCGGTGAAGAGACCTACCTCAACATGGGTGCAACTTGTGCGATCGAGCCGGTGTGCGACGATATGGCAACCTGCTATCCGCAGTTGCAGAACAAGTCCGGCAAGCTGGTACTGGTTGACGGTGAGGACGGCTGGTTCCTCCGCATGGACGGTGTAACGCACTACGGCTGCGACCCGGTGTACGAGCGCATCTGCACCGAGCCGAAGGAGCCGCTCTGCTTCTTTAACATGGAAGGCCATCCGGGCGCAACGCTGCTTATCTGGGAGCATACGCTCGATTCCAACGGCAAGCGCTGCTCCAATCCGCGTGCGATCGTGCCGCGCTGGGATGTGCCGCACATCGTCAAGGAGCCGGTGGAGGTTGACGTGCGTTCGTTCGGCGTTCGTATGCCCCCCTCGACCCGCGAGAACCCGAACTACGGCATCATGGGCATGATGCACATTATCCCGCCTGCACTGGCATGGCTGTGGCGTCTGGTAGCGCCGCGCGGCTTTAACAACCCCTCGATCGTCACCGGCAACGAGCTTAAGAGCGAGGGCGTTGGCTCGTACTGGCCGTTTGCGACCGGCCAGCGCGTCAAGCAGGCGAACCTGCTGCTCGAGCAGATCATGAACAGCCCGAACACCCGCTATGTGCTTATCCCGAACCAGCACATCGGTGTATACAAGGTCGGCTTTGCGGCTGAATGGATCTCCCGTGAGTATCTGGCACGCCACGGCGGCGCCAAGATTCGCCGCGAGCATCTCGAACCGGCTCGCTGCCCGCTGCTCGGCTACGCGATGAAGGATATGACCATCGACGGTCAGCGCATCCGCTCCAAGTATCTGCGCGTCGATACGCAGGACCGTGTCGGCACGGATGGCTATGACGCAGGCGCGAAGATTCTGACCGACTTCTTCCGCAAGGAGTTGTCGAAGTTTGATACGCCTGAGTTGGATCCGCGCGGCAAGCAGATCATCGACTGCTTCATGAACGGCGGCTCGCTCGAGGATTTTGAAGCGATCACCCCGACCAATCTGTAATCCTTCGATTGAACGGAAACACAAAAAAACCGCTCCCATGGGGAGCGGTTTTTTATTGCATTAGGGGATGGGGATGATATCCTGCACGGTCAAGGTGCTGTCCTCGACGGAAAAGCGCACCTCGCAGCCCGCGAACGGGAAACCATAGACGCGGCCCGGCTCGTGCTGATAGCCCGGACGCGGGTCCTGCGCCAGCACAGCAAGCAGCGCATCGCGCCGCCCTGCGGGCAGATGGTCGAGCAGCGCGTCCGTGCAGCATACTTGCAGCACACCGTCACGGTTTTGCAGTGCAAAGCCGCCTGTGGCATCCGGATGCGCGTCGGTGTAGGCCAGATAGGGCTTGATGTCGAAAATCGGCGTACCGTCCATCAGGTCGGCGCCCGAAACATGCAGCACCGGCCCATCCGGCGTGTGTAGTTCCACACGGTCGAGCCGAACAGAGGAAAGCCCGATCGCGTTCGGGCGGAAGGGGGAGCGGGTGGCAAATACGCCCATGCGCCGGTTGCCGCCCAACTTGGGCGGGCGCACGGTAGGCGACCAGCCGTCGCGTACGGCTTCGGAGAACTGCCAGATCAGCCAGAGGTGGGAAAAACCCTCGATGCCGCGCAGCGCGTCCGCGTTGCGGTATTCCGGCTCGAATACAATGCGCGCGGGCGCATCAGCCAGCCCGCTTTGCCGCGGGATGCCGAATTTGGTGGGGAAATCGCTGCGGATGCGCGCGATGATATGCATGGGAACGGTTTGGGACATAAACGATCTTCCTTTGCCATTGATGTGTCCAGTATAGCATGTCCGCGCGGGCCGCGCAATTCTTCCGGCTTTTACAGATTGTTAATGCAT
The DNA here is from genome assembly GCF_944380975.1 of uncultured Agathobaculum sp. Classification (GTDB taxonomy): domain Bacteria; phylum Bacillota; class Clostridia; order Oscillospirales; family Butyricicoccaceae; genus Agathobaculum. Next base: position 26,122 of record NZ_CALWJK010000006.1, read on the forward strand.
TCATCGGCGAAAAGCGGTATAATGAAAACATACTGATGAGAAAGCAGGGGTAAACTGTGGCAAAAAAGATACTCATCGTCGAAGACGAAGCAAATATTCGCGAGCTGCTGCGCTTGTATCTGGAGCGCGAGGGCTACGCGGTGATCGAAGCGGCAAACGGTGTGGAGGGCATCAAACTGTGGAAGTCCGAGAAGCCGGATATGCTGCTGCTGGATGTGATGATGCCGGTAATGGACGGCTGGGCGGTCTGCAAGGAGATCCGCGCGGAAAGTGACGTGCCGATCATTATGCTGACGGCAAAGGGCGAAACCGCCGACCGTGTTTCCGGTCTGGAAATGGGCGCGGATGACTATATCGTCAAGCCGCTCGAGATGCCGGAGGTCATTGCGCGCGTGCGCGCGGTGTTCCGCCGTATGGCACCGGACGACGCACCTGAGAAGCTGACGTTTGACAATCTGGTGATCGACAAGCAGGCGTATGATTTGGTCATCAAGGGCAAGCGCGTCGATGCACCGCCCAAGGAGATCGAGCTGCTCTACTATCTTGCCTCCAGCCCGAACCGCGTGTTTACGCGCGCGCAGCTGCTGGACGATGTGTGGGGGTTTGACTATTTCGGCGACACCCGCACGGTGGATGTACATGTCAAACGTCTGCGCGAAAAGCTGGAGGGCGTTTCGGATAAATGGGAAGTGAAAACCGTTTGGGGCGTCGGCTATAAGTTCGAGACCAAGGAGTAAACCATGGGCAGACGCAGCTTTTTTTTCAAGAACTATGTCACGCACCTGCTGCTGATCGTGTGTGCGTTTGCAATTGCGGGCGGCGTATTCTATTACCAGATGGGCAATTATGCGCTGCAAACCAAGCAGGCAGAACTGCGCACGACCGTGCAGAGCCTGGCAGAGCAGACCCGGTTGATGCTGGGCACGGATTCCGAAGTGATCCGGGAAATCTATATGCTGTCGATCAGCACAGTGGCCAAGGAGGACGCCATCACAGTCTATGTCACCGACAGGGACGGCGTGATCCAGATGATTGCCGGACCGGACGGCGAGGCGGCAAAGGTGTCGGGCTGGATGGTTCCGCAGGAGGTAACTGACCAGGTCCGCAAGACGGGCAGCTATGCGGAAGTCGGTCAGCTGGGCGTGCTGGGTGACCGATCCAGCTATACGGTTGGCACGCGCGTGTTGGGAGACAACGGCGAGGTCAGCGCAATGGTCTTTGTCTATACGCAGGATGCGACCGCCGCAGGGGTGGTGCGCCATTCTACGCAGACACTGGTGCTTATTCTGCTGATTACGCTCGCGGTGGCGCTGGTGTTGTCCTTTATCTTGTCGCAGCACATGACGCGGCCGCTCAAGGTGATTGCAGCGGCGGCAAAGGAGTTTGCTGCGGGCAATTTTGATGTGCGCGTGCCAGAGGACAATCACTGCTATGAGATCGACGAGTTGGCGGTATCCTTTAACAACATGGCGCGCGACCTAGACCAGCTGGAGGAGCTGACACGCGGCTTCATTTCCAATGTCAGCCACGAATTCAAAACCCCGATGACGACGATCGGCGGCTTTGTCGATGGCATGATTGATGGCACCATTCCAGTTGAGCAGCGCGATAAATACCTGCGCATCATTGCGGAGGAAACGCGCCGCCTGTCCCGCATGGTCAACCGCATGCTGGACGCGGCCAAGATTCAGTCGGGCGAACTCATCCTCAACCCGGCCCCGTTTGATTTCTCTGAGATGACCAGCCAGATCATCCTGTCCTTTGAGCAGAAAATCGAGAAAAAGCAGCTTGAGGTCGAGTGCGATCTGGACGACCGTCTAATCGTCATGGGCGATCGCGACCATCTGTATCGCGCGGTGTATAATCTGGTGGATAATGCGGTGAAATTTATCAATGAAGGTGGCAGGTTGTGCTTGCGGGCGCATCCGGAGAACAATTTCTGCGCGTTTTCCATCACCAACACCGGTATCGGCATCTCGCCAGAGGATTTGCCGCACGTGTTTGGCCGCTTCTATAAGGCAGATCGTTCGCGGTCGATGGACAAAACGGGCGCGGGACTCGGCTTGTATATTGTCAAGAATATCATCAATCTGCACGGCGGAGAAATCTCCGTGCGGTCGGACGACGGCGAGACGGAATTCTCCTTTACGCTGCCGCTGGCGCCCCAGCAGCTGCCTGGCAGCGCCAAAAATCCACAGAAATAAACAGCAAACCGTCCGTTTGGCACATATCACATGTGAGGAAAACGGGCGGTTTGCCCGCGCTTGTTCAAAAAATATTCATATTGTTTTCAACAAACCGCCACAATGGCGGGTTAGAATGAAATCACAAAATCGATAGGGAGGTCAGAACAATGGATGACTTTAACAATAAAAATACCAATATGACGCCGGAATCACGCGGCGATGAGCATACCGAGCCGCAGCAGCCCACGATGGAGCAACCGGCAGCAGAATCGCAGTACACAGAGCCGCGCACGCCGTACCAGACACCGGTGCAGCATCCGGAATATCATCAGGCGGCGCAGCAGCCGTATGGCGGTGCACCGTACACGCAGGACCCGATGGGAGCGGGGCAACAGCCCCCGCAGCCCCCGAAAAAGAAAAAACATGGTAAGGCGATTGCGCTCGGCCTTGGCGGTGTTGCGGCGGCGTGTCTGCTGTTTGCAGGCGGCGCGCTGATCGGGCATATGGTGAATACGGGCGACGGCAGCGCAGTGACGGCAAGCGCGCAGGCAGGTGACTTGCCTACCGTGCAGCTGAATGATACGCCGGATCTTGACCCGGATAATTACGATGTGGTCAACGGTCTGGCAGGCGAGGAAATTTACAAAAAGGTCAGCCCGTCTATTGTTTCGGTCATTTCGACCACCGCAAGCGGGACGGGTTCCGGCTCGGGTGTCATCATGAGCGAGGACGGCTACATCATCACTAACAACCATGTGGTGGAGGATGCCCAGAGCGTGACTGTGCAGCTGAGCGACGGCACGCAGTATGAGGCTACGATCGTCGGCACGGATGAGCAGACCGATCTGGCAGTGCTCAAGGTCGAGCCGGAAGGCACGCTGACCGCTGCGGAATTCGGCAATTCGGATGAGCTGCAGCCCGGCGAATATGCTTACGCGATCGGCTCGCCTGGCGGCGTACAGTTTGCCAACACGATCACCGGCGGCCGCATTTCCGCCATCAACCGCGACGTAACCATAAACGACCGCGTCATGACCCTGATCCAGACCGATGCCTCTATCAACCCGGGCAACTCGGGTGGCGCGCTGATCAACAAGTATGGTCAGGTGGTTGGCATCACCTCTGCAAAGCTGTCCAGCAGCGGCTTTGGTGAAGCATCGGTCGAGGGCATGGGCTTTGCCATCCCGATCAACACGGCCAAGGAGGTCGTTGACGAGCTGATTGCCAACGGCTATGTAGCGGGACGTCCGTCCATCGGCATTACGGGCAGCAACGTAGAGTCTGCCGACGGCAGCATCGCGGGCGTTCAGGTTTATTCGATCGACTCGCGCGCCAAGGCAGCAAGCGAAGGCTTGCAGGTGGGCGATATCATCACCGCGGTCAACGGTACGCCGACCCCGACCATGGATGACATCAACGCAATCAAGGAAGATATGAAGGCAGGCGACAAGCTGACGCTGACAGTTTATCGTATTTCGACCGGCAAGATGGTCAATCTGACCGTGACGCTGACCGATGCGCACGATCTGGAGGGCGAGGACCCGGCAGCGGAAAGCGATCAGAACAGCCAGAGCAGCAACGGCGGTTCGCAGTATCAGAACCCGTTCTCGTACTTCGGCTGGTAAAAAATGCTTCGATCGAACCGTACAGGTTCGATCGAGGGGGACGCGCCGCTGGAAATCGCGGATGCGTCCCGAAAGAGAAAAAGTTCCGATAAACGGAACTTTTTCTCTCCTTTGATGAAAAGAACCGCCATTTGGCGGTTCTTTTCTGCTATATATGCGTTTTATAATGCGGTTTTGGTGTGTCGGGTCACTTTTCGTATTTTTCCGCCATTTGCTGGCTGATGAACTGGCGCGCGGTGCGCGGAGAGCGCCCATTGCGGCGCAGCGCGAAGCGCTCCGCCAGCAGATGCAGCTGATCCTCAGGCAGCGCAAGACCGCTTTCCGCAGCAAGCTGGTCAACAATGTACAGATATTCGTCCTTATCCGGTACGGAGAAAGTGATCTCCAGACCGAACCGGTCGGACAGCGAGGTGACGGTTTCCAGACTGTCGCGCACGCGCACTTCGTCGCCCTCACGATCGGCAAAGCTTTCGCGGATGAGGTGGCGGCGGTTGCTGGTTGCATAAATGACCAGGTTGGCGGGTTTGCCTGCGAGTCCACCCTCGATAAACGCCTTGAGCGCAGCGAAGTTGTCGTCCTCGCGGCTGAAGGTGAGGTCGTCCAGAAAGACGATGAAGCGGAACGGTGAGCGCAGCGTCTCCGCAAAGATTTTCGGGAAGCAGGTGATGTGCCGCGGCGACATTTCGATGATCTTGAGGCCGCGCTCGGCATATTCATTGACCACAGCCTTGACGGTCGAGGATTTACCTGTGCCCTTATCACCATACAGAAGGATGTTGTTGGCTTCGCGCCCGTCAAGGAACGCGCGGGTGTTTTTGAGGATCTGCTGCTTCTGACGTTCGTAGCCGGGCAGGTCGCGCAGACGGATGGCGTCAGGATGCACGATCGGGGCGATCGTGCCGTCATCCTGTACGGCAAAGGCAGAGGACTGCGCGAAAAAGCCGTAGCCCTGTGCACGGTAGTAACTGGCCAGCGCTGCGCCGTCCCGGAAGGGCAGCGGAGACGAGGCGGGGAAGTCCGGCAGGGTCAGCAGCGCGGGCGCATTGTAGCGTCCCGCCGCGGCAGCCTTGAGTGCCGTGCCATCAATGGCGAGCAGCGCATTGAGTGCTTCAATATCGAGCGTTGCCGCATCGAGCAGCGTGGACGCAGGGGCGGCAAGCGTGTCGGTCAGAGTGTTCACATCATAGTGGACAGCGTCAAGCAGCGCCTTCGATGCATCGCCGCAGGCATATTGCACGGCGCACAGTGCGCCGTAGGCATCGGCAAAGCATTCTGCGTTTGCGCCATCCAGAAAGCCCAGCGTCTCCAAATAGGCATGTACCAGCGGATGCTGCTGCAGGCCGCGCAGTGCGGAAAGCGCGTGCAGACGCAGGGAAAGGGCGGAAAGTTCCATGGCTGTTCCCTCCAGGGATGAATTTTTGTGCAGCATCAGCATAGCACACTTCAGCACGCTTTTCAACATAGCATGACAATAGTCTATGTTGGAGGGAGAGTCAGCAATGAGCCAATATGCTCTTATGATATGCCGCAGCCAGACCGAAGCGGTCGGCCTGCGGCGCCATTTGGGACAGATGGGAGTACCGGGCGAGGTGGTGCGTCCGCCGCGGCATGCACGCACGGATTCCTGTAGCTGGGCGGTGCGCATCGGCGCGCAGCACTCAGAGGAAGCGCTCCGCCGGATGCGGCAGCTGGGCATCTCGCCTTGTCGTGTCATACCGGACGAGGGGGCGAGCGTATGATCTATTTGGATAACGCAGCAACCACCCTGCACAAGCCGCGTGCAGTGGATGAAGCGATGCGCCGCACGATGCATGCGGCGGCGGGCTATGCGCGCGGCGGCTATGCGGCTGCGATGCGCGCAGGGGAGACCGTATACGCCTGCCGGGAGCAGGCGGCGGCGCTCTTCGGGGTGCAGGACCCGGCACGCGTGGTGTTCACGATGAACGCCACACACGCGCTCAATCTGGCGATCCATGCGCTGGCGCAGCCGGAAACGCGCGTCGTGGTCAGCGGCTATGAGCACAACGCGGTCATGCGGCCGCTTGCGCTGCGGGGCATCGAGCCGGTTGTGCTGGATACGCCGCTGTGGGACGGGGAGGCGATGGTGCAGAGGGCAAAGCAGGCGCTGGAAGATGGGGCGGAGTTGTTTATCCTCAACCATGTGTCCAATGTGTTCGGCTTTGTCACACCGTTTGAACAAATCGCAGACCTGCTGGATGCGGCGGGCGTTTCGCTCATCCTGGATGCATCACAGTCCGCGGGCATCATCCAGATCGACGTGCGGCGGCATCCGTGTCTGGCGGCGGTCTGCATGCCGGGGCACAAGGGGTTGTACGGCCCACAGGGCACGGGCATCCTGCTGGCACTCGATGACCGGATCACAGCGCATCCGCTGCTGGCGGGCGGCACAGGAAGCCGTTCGGAGGAAATGCAGCAGCCGGACTTCCTGCCGGACGCTCTGGAAAGCGGCACACCCAATGTGCCGGGCATTGCGGGGCTGTCCGCTGGGCTGGCATTTGTGCGGTCGGTCGGCCCGGTAAATATTCTGGCGCATGAGCAACACCTGATGCGTGAATTTGTCCGTGCATTGGAACAGGAAAAGCGCATCGAGTGCTTTTCTCATCCCGGTCAAACCGGGGTTTTGTCTGTGCGCGTGCACGGCGCTGCCTGCGAAGCGGTGGCGGAAACCCTTGCGCGGCAGGGCGTTGCCGTGCGTGCGGGTCTGCATTGCGCGCCGCTTGCGCACCGCACCGCAGGCACAGAGGAGAGCGGTACGATCCGCTTTTCGCTCTCGTTTTACTCGACAGCGCACCAGCTGGAGCATGCTGCCGAGCTGCTGTGCCAAACCGTAAAAAATCTGTGAATACGCTATACAGGGGACGGGATTTGTGGTAGTATAAATAAGGAAAAAATCTGCCTTTCGCACAAAGAAAGGCTGTGAATTTACAGGACAGGTGGCTTTATGGAGGCTTTTCAAAACATTTTCATTCCGCCCCTTCAGAATTTCGACCTGCTTTCGTCGCTCAAGAGCGGGATTGCATCTTTGCAAACCGCAGGACCGACGGACGTGGTCGATATTCTGATTGTAGCCTACATCATCTACCGCATGATGAAGCTGCTCAAGGACACCAGCGCGGCACGGCTGGCCAAGGGTATCCTTGTGCTGGCGCTCGTGATGCTGCTGGCAAGCTGGTTCGGGCTGACATCGATTTCCTATATTCTGCGCACGGCGGTATACTATGCGCCGTTTGTGCTGGTCATCATTTTCCAGCCCGAGCTGCGCCGTCTGCTGGAGCAGCTGGGCAAGGGCAACCTGAGCCGTCTGCTCGTTCCGGCGAACGATCCGGATGAGATCGAGGCGGCAATCAACGCAACGGTTTCGGCCTGCGCGGATATGTCCAAGACCAAAACCGGCGTTCTGATTGTGTTCGAGCGAAAGGAGCGCTTGGGAGAGATCGCCGCGACCGGCACGCAGCTGGACGCCGACCCTTCGCCCGAGCTGCTCAAGAACATCTTTTTCAAAAACAGTCCGCTGCATGACGGCGCGCTGATTATGCGCGCAGGTAAAATCTATGCGGCCGGCTGTGTGCTGCCGCTTTCGGGCAGCCAGACCCTATCGCGCGATCTGGGTACGCGGCACCGTGCTGCGGTCGGCATGAGCGAATCGTCCGACAGTGTGTTGGTCGTTGTCTCCGAGGAAACGGGCGCGATCTCGGTTGCCATCGGCGGCATGCTCAAACGGCACTTGTCGCCTGAAGTGCTCAAGAAGGTGCTTGAATCCGAATTGCTGGAGCCGGATAAGCCGGATAAGCGCCGCATTTCTTCCCTTCGGAACATCTGGAAGGGAGGTGCGAGCAAGTGAAGCAGTTTACGAAAAAGCATGATATCTGGCTGCGCTTGCTGTCGCTTTTGCTTGCGTTTGTTTTGTGGATCGTGGTGCGTGATATTGAGAACCCGAGCAAGCAGACCACCATCCGTGATGTAGAGGTCAAGCTGAGCGGTACGGAACAGCTGATGAACAACTACGGCCTTTCCGTAATTGAGTATACCAACACGATCGACGTAGAGGTCGAGGGTCCGAACAACGAGATTACCGACAGCACGTTCCGCAAGAAGGTCAGCGCAACCATTGACGTTTCGGATATTACGGACGGCGCGGGTGAATACGCGCTGACACCGCAGATCGTCACCGGCAGCTATAATGTCGATCCGGTGCGCACCGAGCCGACGACAGTGCGCGTGCTGGTGGATAAGGTGACAACCGCAAGTGTGCCGGTTCGTGTGGAAACAACGGGAACCGTGGCAGATGGCAGCCGTGCGGGTACGCCCGAGCCGACCACGACCAAGGAAGTCACGATTTCCGGACCGGAAGCGGAATTGCAGGAAGTGGCGTATGCATATGGCACGATTGACGTAACCGGCAAGTCCTCCACCTTCACCGGGGACTGCAGCATCGCACTGTATAATGACGCGGGTGAGCCGATCACCGGCACGCATGTGACGTGCCAGACCGATACGATCACAGTACGTGTGCCGATCTATCCGGTGGAAAGCGTGCCGCTGACGGTTTCGCTGACCGACGGCGAGACCCTCAAGGAAGAACAGGTAGACGTCAGCATCAATCCGCCTTCGATCACACTGATCGGTGACCAAAAGACGCTGGCTGGTATCACGGAGATCAACCTTGGCACCATCGCTTTGGATGATGCGCGCACCGGCGTTCCGGTAGAAATGGAGATCCCGCTGCCAGAGGGCGTGCGGCTGGACAGCGGTCAGCCATCGACCGCAGAGGTGACGATCAGCGTCAAGGAGGAGGAGAGTGTCTCCACTCGCAAAGTACAGGTGACCAAATTTGTGCCGACTGATACAGCGCAGGAGGAGACCCCATATTCGGTCAGCGTGCTGACCGAGTCGGTCGAGATTGAGCTGCGCGGCAGCGAAAGCGCGCTGGAGCAGGTAGATGTAAATAGTCTGTCGATTGGCTTGACCTTTGATTCCGTGTCGCTCGGTCTGGGCACCCATAAGGTCAAGGGTCAGGTGGCCGCGACCGGACTGCCCGCCGGCGTGACGCTGGTCGGCAGCGACGCAGAGGTCGAAATCGAGATCACCGGACCGGGCGGCGAGGAAGCAGTCACGCCGCCGGAGGAAAACGATCCGGCACAGGACGGCGAGGCGCAGGATACTGATGCTGCGCCGTCGGAGGAAGGCGGAGACGGCACATGAGTTTGATGGTGAGCAATATCCGCCTGCCGTTTGACGTGCCGGAGGAGCAGGCGCTGGCGGAGGCGCGGCGCCTGACCGGCCTTGTGTCCGATGATACACAGGCCGCTGTTTACCGCGTCAGCATTGACGCGCGGCGCGGCAAAATCTTTCGCGTCTATTCCGTGCGGCTGGATGCACTCGTGGACGAAAAGGCATTTGCAGAAAAGCTGCAAATGCCCTTCGTGCGTTATAAACCGGATGAAAAAGCCATAGCGCCCTGCGGCAGCAAGCGGCTGGAACATCGTCCGGTCGTGGTTGGATTGGGGCCTGCGGGTCTGTTTGCCGCGTACACGCTGGCAAAACACGGCTATGCGCCGCTTGTTTTGGAGCGCGGCGGCGATCTGGACGCGCGCGACCGCGCAGTGCAAGCCTTTTGGGATGGCGGCGCGCTGGACACCGAGAGCAATATCCAGTTTGGCGAAGGCGGCGCGGGTGCGTATTCGGACGGCAAGCTGACCACGCGCATTGGCGACCCGCTGTGCGACACGGTGCTGGAAACGCTGGCGGCGCACGGGGCACCGTCGGATATCGTGAAAAAGGCCAAGCCCCATGTGGGGACGGATATCCTGAAAAATGTGGTGCGCGCCATGCGGCGCGAAATCATTCGCAACGGCGGTGAAGTGCAGTTTGGCACGCGACTGACCGGCGTTTCGGTCAAAAACGGCGTGCTGCGCGGCGTGCAGGCGGGCGGCGATGAGATCGCCTGCGAGCGGGCGGTGCTGGCGATCGGCCATTCGGCGCGCGATACCTTTGATGCGCTGCATCAAAACGGGGTATACTTTGAGCCGAAGGCATTTTCGGTCGGCGTGCGCATTGAGCATCTGCAAAGTGAGATCGACCGCGCGCTGTACGGCAAATACGCGGGGCATCCGCTTTTGCCGCCTGCGGAGTACAACCTGTCCCGCCGCGAGGGCGGACGAGCCTGTTATTCGTTCTGCATGTGTCCGGGCGGCGTGGTCGTTGCGGCGCAGAGCGAGCAAAATACGGTCGTGACCAACGGCATGAGCTATCACGCGCGCGACGGCAAAAACGCCAATGCCGCACTGGCGGTATCCGTCGATCCGATGGACTTTGACGACGGCACGCCGTTCGGCGGCGTAGCTTTGCAGCGACAGATCGAGCGTGCGGCGTTCGCGCAGACCGGTTCGTATCGCGCGCCTTGCCAGCGCGTGGGCGATTTTCTGGCGGGGCGGCCGAGCACGCGCGCAGGCACGGTACAGCCGAGCTATCCGCTGGGCGTGCAGTTCGGAGAGGCGGCGGCATGCCTGCCGGATTTTGCACAGAACATGCTGCGGGATAGCCTGCCGTATTTCGGCCGAAAAATCCGCGGTTTTGACGCGGCTGACGCATTGCTGACCGGGCCGGAGACCCGTACTTCTTCTCCGGTGCGCATGAAACGCGGAGAGGATTTGTTTGGTCTGAGCTGTGAGGGTGTGATCCCGTGCGGTGAGGGCGCAGGCTATGCGGGCGGTATCATGTCCGCGGCGGTGGACGGCATTCGAGCCGCGTACCGCATTATGGAGGAATACGCGCCGTTTGCGTGATGCGCGGTGCGAAAGGCAATACTGAGAAATGGAGCGATCAAATTGACCCAGCAGGGAACGATCAAAAAGATACTGCCCGGCGGCATGGCGGAAATCGAAGTGACCCGCCGTTCTGCTTGCGGGCATGACTGCGCCAAATGCGGCGGCTGCGGCGGACTGGAGACGCAGACGCTGTATGTCACCGCGCGCAACCGTGCGGAAGCGCAGGTGGGCGAGCGCGTGCTGATCGAGGGCGAAACCGGACAGGTGCTCGGCTATGCAGGACTGGTGTATCTGCTGCCGGTGGTGCTGTTTTTCATCGGTTACGGCGCGGGCAGCGCACTGCAAAAGGGCGCGGGTGTGTCCGCGCTGTGTGGTGGTATGCTGTTTGCCGCGGGCATCGTGGCGGCGATCCTTTTCAGCCGTGAGATGAAGCGGAAGAACAGCGTCCCATTTGAAATCACAAAAAAGCTCTGAATTTTTTGTGAATTTTTACTGATTTTGTGCCGTTTGCCCTTGTGCTATTGGAAAAAGTTCGGTACAATAGGTTGAATACGCAAGGCCGTGCGAAAACACGGCGGGAAAGGGTTGTGAAATGTTTGGCTTTATCCGTCCGGTGAAGTCCGAGCTGCGGGTCAAAGAGGCTGACCGGTTCCAGCAGGCTTATTGCGGGCTGTGTCATGCCATCCGCGCACGGTATGGCCGGTTTTATACCCTGTTCCTGAGTTATGACATGACGTTTTTCGCACTTGTGATCGGCTGCGGCGAGGAACAAACCGCGCCGCCGTGCCGCAAACGGTGCGACGCGCATCCGTTGACGCGCCGTCCGTGCGCCGCACCGGATGAGGCGCTGGAGTTGGCGGCGGATGTGAGCGTGCTGCTCACCTATCACAAATTCCGCGACAGTCTGGCCGATGAGAAAGGGCCGAAACGCGTATTGGCGTGGCTGCTGTGCCGTTTGGGACGGCGCGGCTACGAACGCGCGCGGGCACGCCTGCCCGAGACAGACAGAGAAATGGTGCAGGCGCTTACCGACTTGCAGCAGCTGGAGCGGGAACAATGCGATTCGATGGACCGTGCGGCGGACGCTTCCGCACGGCTCACTGCGGCGGCCGTGCCGCATACCGGAGACGCGCGTGAGCGCGTGCTTCGGCAGATGTTTTACCACGTCGGACGCTGGATCTATTTGCTGGATGCCGCACAGGACGTGGCGGAAGATCTGGAACAGGACAATTACAATCCGGTAGCGCTGCGCTACGGCCTGCGCACGTCGGACCTGACAGAGATAAGACAGCCGCTTGAGCGCACGCTGGAGCGGTCGCTCGCCGATATCTGCATGGCATATGACCTGCTGAATATGGGGCGGGACGCGGATCTGATCCGCAATATTATTTTTCTGGGTATGCCGCTGGTGACGAAACAGGTGCTGGACGGGACGTACCAAACGAACGGAGGATGGGGCAAACATGGATCCCTATAAGGTGCTCGGCGTTACGCCGCAGACAAGCGACGACGACGTCAAACGCGCTTACCGCGAGCTGGCGCGAAAGTATCATCCAGACAACTATATCAACAATCCACTTGCCGATCTGGCGGAGGCCCGTATGAAGGAAATCAACGAGGCTTACGACATGATTATGAACGAGCGCGCGGGCAAAACCTCGTCCGGCGCGTCGGGCGGACAGCAGTACAGCGGCGGGCAGCAGTATGGCGGCAGCCAGCAGCAGCGCGCTTATTCGGGCGCAAATGCTTCGCTGTACAGTCAGGTGCGGCAGGCGATCAATCAGGGCAATCTGGGTATGGCAGAGGCGCTCTTGCAGCGCGCAAACGGCCGCGACGCTGAATGGTTTTATCTGATGGGCACGGTGTATTATCGCAAGGGCTGGTATGATGAGGCTGCGCGTGCTTATACACAGGCTTGCCAGATGGACCCGTCCAACATGGAATACCGCACGGCGCTCAACAATCTGAACATGTCGGGCGGCTATGGCGGTTATCGGCCCATGCAGGAGGCTAATCTGTGCGATTTCTGTGTGCAGCTGGCAGTCTGCAACTGCTGCCTGAATGCCTGCTGCAATGCGGGATGCTGATATGAATACGAAGGAGATCGCGCGCGGCGGCTTGCTGGCCGCAGCCGCCGTGGCGCTGCTGTATGTAGGCGGGACGGTGACGTATATTGGTCCGGCGGCCTGCCTGGTGGCGGGCGTTGCTTCGTCTGTGCCGCTTTTGCGGCGTGCGCGGCTGAAAACCGCGGTGACGCTGTATCTGGCTGTGTCCATCCTGTCCGCGCTGCTGGTGCCGCGCAAGATCGAGGTCGCGGCCTATATCCTGTTTTGCGGCTTGTATCCCATCGTGAAATTCTGCGTGGAGTGCTATGCGCCGCGCCGCATTCAGGAGGGGATCAAGCTGGCGTATTTTAATGTTTCACTTGTGATAGCCGGTGTGCTGGCGGTGTTTATCTTTTTGCCGCAGTTTGCCCTGACCGGCCTGTTTCGGGTTGCGGCGGCTTGGTTTGTCGCCAATATCACATTTGTTATTTATGATGTGGCGTTGTCACGGCTGATCGCATTGCTGCGCAGAAGCCTGCCGCCCGATTGAAAAGGGGAAAAGCAATATGAAAAGTATGACCGGCTACGGCCGCGCGAAAGAGGAACGGGACGGTAAGACCATCACGGTCGAACTGCGCGCCGTCAATCACCGCTATCTGGATTGCACGGTGAAAGCGCCGCGGCAATACGGTTTTTTGGATGACGCGGTCAAAAAGGCTGCGGCCGCCCGCATTGCGCGCGGCAAGGTGGAGGTTTTCGTCGGCGTGGAGGTCGAGGAGGGCGGCGACGTTGCTGTTACGGTCAACCACCAGCTGGCAAAGCGCTATCTGGAAGCGCTGCATGACCTGAGCGAGACCTACGGCCTGCGTGATGATGTGACCGTTACGACGCTGTCCAAGTTGCCAGACGTGCTCGGTTCGGAGCGTATCGAACAGGATGCCGAAGCGATGACCCGCGACGTGCTTGCGGTGTTCGACAAGGCGTGTGACGGGTTTGACCAGATGCGTCTGCGAGAAGGGGAAAAGCTTGCCGAGGATGTGCGCAGCCGCTGTGCGGCGATCGAGCGCATGGTCGGTGAGGTCGAGACACGCTCGCCCGAACGTGTTCGGGAATACCGCGAAAAGCTGCTGACCCGCATGCAGGAGGTGCTGGCGGATACCAGCATCGACGAGACGCGGATTTTGACCGAGGCGGCGATTTACGCCGACAAGACTGCGGTTGATGAGGAAACCGTGCGTCTTCGCAGCCATCTGCATCAGATGGACGGTATGCTGCAAGAAACGCAGCCGATCGGTCGCAAGCTGGACTTTCTGGTGCAGGAGATGAACCGCGAGGCCAACACCATCGGCTCCAAGGCGAATGATGTGACGATGGCGCGCATTGTGGTGGATATCAAGAGTGAGATCGAGAAGATCCGCGAACAGATCCAAAATATCGAATAATACAAACATTTTATTCGTTCGGAAGCGTGCTTCCGAACGAGACAAAATGAGAGGGGGCGGCACGGGTGAAACTCATCAACATCGGGTTTGGCAATATGGTGGCTTCGTCGCGGCTGATCGCAATCGTCAGCCCAGAGTCTGCGCCGGTCAAGCGTACCGTGCAGGAGGCGCGTGACCGCGGCATGGTGATCGACGGCACCTATGGCCGCCGCACCCGCGCCGTGCTGATTATGGACAGCGACCATGTGGTGCTGAGTGCTTTGCAGCCGGAAACAGTGGCGGCACGTTTTGCCGGCGATGCGGAGGAAGGAGAGAGCGAAGATGCGTAAAGGAACCTTATATGTATTCACAGGGCCGTCGGGCGCAGGCAAGGGGACGCTGCTCTCGCGCCTGCAGGAGCAGGATGACCGCCTGTTCTATTCGATTTCCGCGACCACACGCGCGCCGCGCCCGGGGGAGACCGACGGCGTGCAGTATTACTTCCTCTCCAAGGCGGAATTTGAGGAGAAAATCGCGCAGCATGCGTTTTTGGAGTATGCATGCTATGTGGAGAATTATTATGGCACACTCGAAGCACCGGTCAATGAAAAGCTGGAGCAGGGCTTTGACGTAGTGCTGGAGATCGAAGTGCAGGGCGCAATGCAGGTGCACGAAAAGCGTCCGGACGCGGTGATGGTGTTCATCGCGCCGCCGTCATTTGAGGAGCTGGCTGCGCGGCTGCGTGGACGCGGCACGGAGGACGAGGAAAAGGTGCTCAAACGGCTGGAAACCGCCAAAGAAGAACTCAAACAGCAGGAACGGTTCGATTATGTGATCGTCAACGACGAGCTGGACCGAGCGGTAGAAGAATTGAGGAACATTCTGGCAAAGCGCCGTACATAACGGCGCGGTTCTTTTCATAAATAATACAAAGGGTAATATAAGGAGATTGGATTACTATGCTGAAACCTTCGATGCAGGAACTGATGAAACGTGTGGGCAACCGCTATCTGCTGGTCAATCTGGCTGCGCAGCGCGCCCGCGACATTGCCGATCAGGCTGAGGAAACCGGCGAGCAGCTGCCGGATAAGGCGGTAAAGCTGGCACTCGATGAGATCGCGGCAGGCACGATCGTGTATCGTCCGGGACCGCGCACCGAGCCGGTAATCGTGCAGAACAACGCGATCGCAGCGGCGATGGTTGATGTGGATGATTCGATTGATCTGGGCGACGAGGACGACACCGTATCTGACGAGGACGCTGCCGACGAGCAGGAGGACGAAACCCATCGCCTCGATGAGTTCGACGATCACGAACTGGACGACGGCGACATCCCCGAGGAGGATCGCTAAGCCATGCATCTGGCTGGGAAAACCGTGGTGCTGTGCGTGACGGGCGGCATCGCGGCTTATAAAGCCGCCGACCTGACCAGCAAGCTACGTCAGGCGGGGGCAAACGTGCGTGTGCTGATGACTGAATCGGCCACGCAGTTCATTTCCCCCATCACGTTCGAGACTTTGTCGGGGTACCGCACGGTGGTGGACACCTTTGACCGCAACTTCGCGTGGGAGGTCGAGCATATCTCGCTGGCCAAAGCCGCGGATGTGTTCGTCATTGCGCCCGCGACCGCCAATATCATCGCGAAAGCCGCGCACGGCATTGCGGATGATATGGTATCGACCACGCTGCTGGCGACCAAAGCGCCGGTTGTGATCGCGCCTGCAATGAACACCGGTATGTACGACAATCCGGTGACGCAGCAAAACCTGAACACCTTGCGCGAGCGGGGGTTCCACATCATTGACCCGGCAGCGGGACACCTCGCCTGCGGGGATTCGGGACGCGGCAAGCTGCCGGACACGCCGACGCTGCTGCACGGTATCGAACAGGCGATCACGCCGCAGGATCTGAAAGGTCTGCGCGTGCTGGTGACCGCTGGCCCGACGCAGGAGGCGCTCGACCCGGTGCGTTTCTTGTCCAATCATTCGACGGGCAAGATGGGCTACGCCATTGCGGCGCGCGCGGCGATGCGCGGCGCTGAGGTCACGCTGGTTTCCGGCCCGACCGCGCTGGCAACGCCCATGGGTGTGCAGCGCGTGGATATTGTTTCGGCGCGCGACATGCATGATGCTGTGATTTCCCGCGCGGATACACAGGATATCATCATCAAAGCAGCTGCGGTGGGCGATTACCGTCCCGCACAGACGGCGGACGAAAAGATGAAAAAGAGCGACGACGATCTGAGCGTCGCGCTGGTGCGCAACCCGGACATTTTGGCGGAGCTTGGTCAAAAGAAACGTCCGGGGCAGCAGCTTTGCGGTTTTGCGATGGAGACGCAAAACCTTTTGGAAAACGCAGCCGATAAGCTGCGTCGCAAAAACTGTGATATGCTGGTGGCAAACTCGCTGCGAGACAAAGGAGCAGGCTTTGGCACGGATACCAACGCTGTCACGCTGCTGTTTGCGGATGGGACGCGCGAAACCCCACCGCTCATGCCCAAGGAGGACGTGGCGGATGTGATTTTCGACCGCCTGCTGGCCATGCGGGCAAATTAAACTGGAAAGAGAAAGGAGTATAGCGGTTGACGGAACAAATCTGTGCGGTTGCCGTGGACGCGGCAACCTACGCCATCGACAAGCTGTACTCCTACCGTGTGCCGGACGAGCTGCGGGAACAGGTGCTGATCGGCACCCGTGTTCTCGTGCCGTTCGGCTTTGGCAATAAACGGGCGGAAGCGGTCGTGCTCGCGTTCCGTGAGGACGCGGGCGGGCATAAGCTCAAGCCGATTATCGAGGTGCTGGACGACACACCCATTTTGACTGCGCCGCAGCTCAAACTCGCCGCATGGATGCGGGAGCGGCTGTACTGCACGTTTTTCGATTGCGTGCGCGTCATGCTGCCCGCGGGACTGTGGTTCAAGCGCAACGAAACATACACATTGTCGCCCGATGCCGACCTTGCCGCGCTGCGGCAGCGGGACGGGGACGCGGGGCGTGTGATGCAGCTGTTCGACCAGCCGGGACAGACGCTTGCCGTGTCCGATATCCGGCAGCGGCTGGGCGGCAAAAGCGTCACCCGCGTGCTGGACATGCTGACGGGTGAGGGCGTGCTGCTGTACCACAGCAACACCGTGCAGAAATCGGGCGACAAGACCGAGAAAATGCTCGCGCTCGATATGGAAGCGGGGGAGGCGATGGCGCGCATCGGCCGCCGCAGTCCGGCGCGGCTGGACGTGGTTTCCGTGCTTGCCGACGGCGGTTGTATGAGCCAGAAAGAGCTGGTTTACATGACCGGTGTGACCGATGCGGCACTGCGCGACATGGTCAAAAAGGGCATGCTGCGTGCGCGGCAGGAGGAACGCCTGCGCACACCGGATTTTTCCGAGGTGCCGCCTGCGCCGCCCCCGGTACTCAGCGCGCAGCAGCAGCAGGCGTATGACGGCCTTGCCGCTTTGATGGATGAGGATGCGCCGCGCGCGGCGCTGCTGTTCGGCGTGACCGGCAGCGGTAAAACGCAGGTGTATCTGAGGCTGATCGCGCACGCACTCGAGCAGGACAAAAGCGCAATCGTGCTTGTGCCCGAGATCGGGCTGACGCCGCAGGTCATGCGGCAGTTCGCCGCGCAGTTCGGTGACACGGTTGCCGTGCTGCACTCCGCGCTGTCGGCCGGAGAGCGGTATGACAGCTTCAAAAAGATCAAATCCGGCCGCGCGCGCGTCGTGATTGGCACGCGCTCGGCAGTGTTTGCGCCGGTCGAGCGCCTTGGGGTGCTCATCCTCGATGAGGAGCAGGACGGCGCATATAAATCTGAGCAGTCCCCGCGCTATCACGCGCGCGACGTGGCGAAATACCGCGCCGCACACGAAAGCGCGCTGCTCGTGCTCGGCTCTGCGACCCCGTCGGTCGAGACCTATTACGGGGCGAAGCAGGGCAAATACCCGGTGTTTTCGCTCACCGAGCGGTTTATGGGCACCAGTCTGCCCGAAGTGCAGATCGCAGATTTGCGCGGACAGGCGCGCGAAGGGCGCAGCGGCGTAATCGGCCAGCAGCTGGAAAGTGAACTGATTGACACGCTGAACCGTGGCAAACAGGCGATTTTGTTCCTCAATCGGCGCGGCAATAGCCGCGTGATTGGCTGTGCGCTGTGCGGCTGGGTGCCCGAGTGCCCGTCGTGCTCGACCAGTATGACCTATCACTCGGCTTCCGGCCGCGCGATGTGCCACTATTGCGGCGCATCGGTCAAAATCACAGGCACCTGCCCGGTTTGCGGTGGAGAGAGCCTGTTCACCGAAACGCCCGGCACGCAGAAGGTGGAGCAGGAACTGCACGAAAAATTCCCGTCCGCGCGCGTGCTGCGCATGGATGCGGATACCATGACCACCAAGGGCGCACATGAAAAGCTGCTCACGCAGTTTGCCAAAGGCGGCGCGGATATCCTGCTGGGCACCCAGATGGTGACCAAAGGGCTGGATTTTGAAAATGTCACGCTCGTCGGTGTGCTGGATGCTGACCAAAGCCTGTATGCGCAGGACTACCGCGCGCGGGAGCGTACGTTTTCGCTCATCACGCAGGTGGTCGGGCGCGCGGGGCGGCGGTTTGACACAGGCAAGGCGGTTATCCAGACGTACAGTCCGACACATCCGGTCATTTTGACCGCCGCACGGCAAGACTACGAAGCATTTTATGAGCGCGAGATGGAGACGCGAGAGGCGCTGCAATGTCCGCCGGTCTGCGACTTGACTGTGCTGACCGCAGTGGGTGAGGTCGAGCAGCAGGTGCTGGCAAGTCTGCTTTCCCTCAAAACCCGTCTGCAAAGCCTGATGGAAGGGCAGTATGCGGACGTGAAAGCGCCCGTACTCGGCCCGGCAGCGGCGCAGGTGGTCAAGGTCATGGGGCGTTACCGGTATCATTTGACCATGCGTGCGCAAAACACCGCGCGCTGGCGCGCATTGGTGGCCGGGGTCATGCGGGAGTTTTTGCGGGACAGCAAAAACCGCGGCGTGACCGTGTTTGCAGACGAAAATCCCGACCTATAAGGCGCGGAGGATGGAATATGGAAGGACAATTTGTGATTCGGCGGGCGGCGGCAGAGGATGCGGCTGCGCTGCTGGAAATATACCAGCCGTATATTACGGATACGGTTATCACATTTGAATACGAGGTGCCTGCGGCAGAAGAATTTGCTGCGCGCATTACGGATACACTCGCGGATTTTCCGTATCTTGTGTGCGAGCGGGACGGCAAACCGGTCGGTTATGCGTATGCGCATCACATTCGAGAGCGCGCGGCGTATGATTGGGCGGTCGAGCTGTCGATTTACTTAGCGCCTACAGCACAGGACCAGGGCGTGGGTACCGTGCTGTACCGGTGTCTGATCGACTTGCTGGAGATGCAGCATGTACGTATTTTATACGGTTGTGTCACGCTGCCGAACGAAAAAAGCCACAGTCTGCACGAAAAGCTGGGCTTTGCGCTTACGGGTGTATGGCACGGCTCAGGCTGGAAGTTTGCGCGGTGGCATGACGTAGGCTGGTTTGAAAAACGTCTGGGTGGGGACGGGCCGGCGCAGCCGGTCGTGCCGTTTCCGGCGCTTGATGAAGAGAAAATACAGGAATGTTTGTGCCGATATACGGCAATGCTGAAGATGGAGGACTGAACTGACATGGCACTTCGTAAAATTCTGACAGAGGGCGACGAGCAGCTGCTCAAGCACAGCCGCACGGTAGAAAAATTCGACGCGCGTCTGCATACGCTGCTCGACGATATGCGCGAGACGCTGGAAAATTCGGGCGGCGTTGGTCTTGCCGCGCCGCAGGTCGGCGTGCTGCGCCGTGTGGTCGTGCTGCTGGACGTTAACACCGAGCCGGAGGAGATGGTCGAACTGATCAACCCTGAGGTGATCGAGACGCGCGGTGCGGAGCGCGTGGTCGAGGGCTGCCTGTCCGTGCCGGGCGTGTACGGCTACGTCACCCGCCCGACGTGGGCGAAGATCCGCGCGCAGGACCGCGACGGCAACTGGTTTGAGCGCGAGGGCGAAGGCATTGTCGCGCAGTGCTTCTGCCACGAGACCGAGCATCTGGACGGGCATCTGTTCACCGAGAAGGTCGAGGAATATGTTGACCCGGAGGACTTGCAGCAGGGCGATGAGGGTGACGCGGAATGAGGATTGTATTCATGGGCACGCCGGATTTCGCCGTGCCGAGCTTACAGGCGCTGATCGACGCAGGGCATGAGGTGTGTGCGGTATACACCCAGCCCGACAAGCCGCAAGGCCGCAAGCAGATTTTGACCGCGCCGCCGGTGAAAACGCTGGCGCTCGAGCATAATATCACGGTTTATCAGCCGCAGACGCTCAAAAACGAGGACGAACAGGCACAGTTACGTGCCCTAGCACCTGAAGTTATTATCGTCGTGGCGTATGGCAAGCTGCTGCCCAAAGCGGTGCTCGACATCCCTCCGCACGGGTGCATCAACGTACACGGTTCGCTGCTGCCGCGCTGGCGCGGTGCCGCGCCCATCCAGTGGGCGGTGATGGCAGGAGACCAAAAGGCGGGCGTGACAACCATGCAGATGGCCGAAGGGCTGGACACGGGCGACATGCTGCTCACCTATGAAACCGAAGTCGGCGCGCGGGAGACCGCCGGCGAGCTGTTTGACCGGCTCGCGCAGGCGGGCGCGGAACTTCTGGTTCGTACCATGGCCCAACTGGATACCATCGTTCCCACCCCGCAGGATGACAGCCAAAGCTGCTACGCGCACATGCTGGATAAGCAGATGGCGGTGATCGACTGGACAAAGTCCGCGCACGAGATCGACTGCCTGATCCGCGGGCTGAATCCGTGGCCGGTGGCGCTGACCACGTTGGACGGCGCGCGGCTCAAGGTGTATGCGGCGCAGCCGGTGGACGGCAAGGGCAAGCCGGGCGAGGTGCTGGTGAGCGACGCGAAAAAGGGACTGATTGTGGCGTGCGGCGCGGGGGCGCTTGCACTCGAAGAGATTCAACTGGTCGGCGGCAAACGCATGAAGAGCGCGGATTTCCTGTGCGGCCATGCGGTGGAGAAAGCAACCGTTTTGGGTGAATCAAAGGAGTAAATTATGCCTTATTTTGGTTATTACGGCATTGATATGTATTATATCGTGCTGGTCATTCCGTGCATCATTCTAGCATTCTGGGCGCAGAGCAAGGTCAAAAGCACATTTGGTAAATACTCGCAGGTGCTCAATCGTCGCGGGATGAGCGGTGCGCAGGCGGCCGAGGCTGTGCTGCGGGCCAACGGCGTAAACGGCGTGCGCATTGAGCGGGTATCCGGTCGCTTAACAGACCATTTCGATCCGCGCAGCAACGTCATCCGTCTGTCGGACGCGGTGTATGACTCGACCTCGGTCGCGTCGGTCGGCGTAGCCGCGCACGAGGCGGGCCACGCGGTGCAGCACGCGGTCGGTTATTTCCCGATCCGGCTGCGCTCGGCCATCATTCCGCTGACCCAGTTCGGCTCGATGGCGGCGTTCCCGCTCATTCTGCTTGGTCTGCTGTTCAATTCCGAGGCGTTTATCAATATCGGCATTCTTGCATTTGCGCTGTCGACCCTGTTCCAGCTGGTGACGCTGCCGGTCGAGTTGGATGCGTCGCGCCGCGCACTCGCGGCCATCCGCGAACGCAATCTGCTGTATGAAGACGAATACCCGATGGCGAAAAAGACGTTGACCGCTGCCGCGATGACCTATGTGGCCGCGCTGGCGGTATCGCTTGCGCAGCTTTTGCGACTGCTGCTGATTTTTGGAGGACGGAGACGCGATGACTGATAAACGCCCGCGCACGGCGCGCGAAACCGCAGCCTTTGCACTGTTCGCCATGAATGAGGATGGCGCGTGGTCGGACGGTGCGCTGCACCAGTGCCTTGCCCGCGTGTCACTCGAGGGGCGCGATGCAGCGCTTGCTTCCCGACTGGTATACGGCACGGTGCAGAATGAAATGCTGCTCGATTGGTATCTGCGGCACTTTTCCAGCGTGCGGCTCAAAAAAATCGCGCCGCGCGTGCATAGTTGCCTGCGTATGGGGCTGTATCAGCTGATTTTGATGGATAAAATCCCGCCGCACGCCGCAGTTGCGGAGACGGTGGAGCTGGTGCGGCGGTACTGCCGCGCGGACGGGCGCACGGTTTCGTTTGCCAATGCCGTGCTGCGGCACGCGGCGGACGCAGCACAAAACGGAAGCCTGCCCGTGCTGGACTGCCCGGACAAGGAAAGCTACTATGCGCTCCGATACAGCCACCCCGAATGGCTGGTACGGTTGTGGTCGGAGCAGTTCGGGCGCAAAATGACCGAAAAACTGTGTCAGGCGGACAACGCGGATACGCCGGTGTCCGTGCGCGTCAATCTGATGAAAACCACGCCCGAGGCTGCATGTGCCGCGCTCGAAAGTGCGGGACTGACCGTGCAGGTGCATCCGGCATTCGACGATATCCTGCTTTGCACGGGTGGAGACGTCGCGGCGACACCCGCATTTCAGGCGGGCGAAATTACCGTGCAGGACGCGGCAAGCGCGCTGGCCGCGGCGGTGGCTGACCCCAAACCGGGCGACACGGTGCTCGACTGCTGTGCAGCGCCCGGCGGCAAGAGCTTTGCCATGGCGGGACGTATGCAGGGGAGCGGCAGCGTGACCTCGTGCGACATTTACGAACATAAGCTGAACCGCATCCGTGAGGGCGCGCAGCGGCTGGGGCTTTCGAACATCCAGACCGCTTTACAGGATGCGTCTGCACCGCGAGACGAGTGGAAGGGCGCGGCGGACGTGGTGCTGTGCGACGTGCCCTGCTCGGGACTGGGTATCATCCGCAAAAAACCAGAGATTCGATACAAAGACCCCGCAGAGCTGGAAAACCTGCCCGCTTTGCAGGCGAAAATCCTACAAAACTGCGCGCAGTATGTGAAAGACGACGGCACGCTGGTCTATTCGACCTGCACGATCTTACAGCGCGAGAATGAGGATGTGGTGCGCGCATTTCTCGCGGCAAACCCGTCGTTTGAGGCCGTGCCGTGGGAGCACAAAGCATGCGGCGCGCGTGAGGATGGCATGGTGACGCTGTTGCCGCCCGTACATCAGACCGACGGCTTTTTTATCGCTAAACTAAGGAAGAGGAACGCATGACAGAGATCAAGTCCCTGACAATCGAAGAACTGAAAGCGGAACTCGCCCAGATGGGCGAAAAGCCGTTCCGCGCGGGACAGATCTTCAAATGGCTCCACCAAGGGGTAGAGTCCTTTGAAGAGATGTCCAATCTGTCCAAAGACCTACGCGCAAGGCTTGCGGAACGCTTTGTGCTGACTGTGCCGCAGGTGGCGCGCAAGCAGGTGAGCAAAGTCGATGGCACGGTGAAATATCTGTGGCGGCTGCGGGACGGTGATTGCGTCGAGTCCGTACTCATGCACTACGAGCATGGCGTATCGGTCTGTGTGTCCACGCAGGTGGGCTGCCGGATGGGATGCAAGTTTTGCGCTTCTGGTCTGAACGGCCTCAAGCGCCACCTATCCGCAGGCGAAATTTTGGATGAAGTGCTGTTCATGCAGAAGGACAGCGGTGAGACGGTGTCCAACATTGTGTTGATGGGCACGGGTGAGCCGCTGGACAACTACGACAACGTGCTCAAATTTCTGCATCTGGTCAGCTGTCCGGAGGGCGTGAACATCGGCCAGCGGCATATTTCCTTGTCAACGAGCGGAATTGCTGATAAAATAGAGAAATTAGCGGGAGAAAAATTGCAGATCACGTTGTCGGTGTCCCTGCACGCGCCGGATGACGAGACGCGCTCGTCCATTATGCCGGTAAACGACGCCTATCCGGTCGAGCGGCTGATGCGTGCCTGCCGGTACTATTTCGATACCACCGGACGGCGTATTTCCTATGAGTACATGATGGCGCGTGACAAAACCGACCGCCCGTGGCAGGCGGAAAAACTGGCTTCGCTCCTGCGAGGCAGGCCTGCGCACGTCAACCTGATTCCGCTCAATGAGGTGGCGGAAAGCCCACTGCGGCCCTCGCGACCGGAAGCGGTGCGCCGCTTCCAGCAGGCGCTGGAAAAGCGCGGCGTGACCGCGACCGTGCGCCGGAAGCTCGGCCCGGATATTGATGCTGCCTGCGGGCAGCTGCGCCGCAGGGAACTGCAAAAACAGCAGAATTAAGTCCGGTTTCACCGAAATCGGATACCCGAATGGGAGATATCATCCTTACAAGACACTGGAGGTGTTCCTATGGAATGGTTTGGCTTGACGGACAGAGGCCGTGTGCGCCCGACCAATCAGGATATCTATCAAATCGAAGTGCGGGAGGAGAACCAGACCGCACTGCTTGTCGTGTGTGACGGCATGGGTGGGGCAAACGCGGGCAATGTAGCCAGTCGTTTTGCTGCGCAGTCGTTTGTGGAGTATGCGCGCGGCATGCTGGACCGCGAACTGGATGCCGCAAAGCGGCAGGCGCTGCTGACGCATGCGCTCGTGCAGGCGAACGACACGGTGTTTTCGCTTGCTGGACGGCAGCCCGAATTCCGCGGCATGGGCACAACGCTGGTTGCGGCGCTCGTACAGGGCGATCAGGTGACTGTGCTGAATGTTGGGGATAGTCGCGCCTACTTATTCGACGGCACACGCCTGCACCAGCTGACCGAGGACCACTCCTATGTCGAGGAGATGCGCCGACAGGGCCGCATCACCGAGGCGGACGCCCGCACGCATCCGCAAAAGAACCTGATCACCCGCGCAGTCGGCGTCGAGCCGGATGTGGACGGCGATCTGTTTGAAGCGCGGCTCGCGCCGGGCGAGATGCTGCTGCTTTGCTCGGACGGCCTGACCGGTATGGTGGAGGATGAGAAAATCGCGCAGACACTGAAAGATGCCAAAACGCTCGCACTGGCGGGCGATGCGCTGCTGACCCTCGCGCTGGAGGGCGGCGGCCGCGATAATATCACGGTTGCGCTGTTCACCCGCGGCGCGGAAGAGGAGGCGTAACTCCCTATGGACAAATATATCGGCAAACTGCTCGGCGGCCGGTATGAGATCATTGACGTGGTCGGCGTTGGCGGCATGGCGGTCGTTTATCGCGCGCGTGATGTGGTGCTCAACCGCTATGTCGCCGTGAAGATTCTCAAGGACGAATATGCCAAGGACCCGGATATCCGCAAGCGGTTCTCGATCGAGTCGCAGGCGGTCGCTAAGCTCAGCCATCACAATATCGTTTCAGTATTCGACGTCGGCAGCGAGAATGGCACGGACTATATCGTCATGGAACTGATCGAGGGTATCACCCTCAAAGAATATTTGCAGAAAAAGGGTCACTTGGGCTGGCAAGAGTCCGTGTTCTTTGCGGAACAGATCTGCCGCGCGCTCATCCACGCACATTCCCGCGGCATTATCCATCAGGACATCAAGCCGCAGAATGTCATCATCCTGCGTGACGGTACCGCCAAACTGACCGACTTCGGCATTGCGTCCTTTGCCACCACCCAGGAAACACGCGTGGTGCAGGAGGCCATCGGCTCGGTGCATTATATCTCGCCCGAACAGGCGAAAGGCTCCAAGATCGACTACCGGACGGACATTTACTCGCTGGGCGTCGTGATGTACGAAATGCTCACCGGCAAGCTGCCGTTCGAGGGCGAAACCGCCTTGCAGGTCGTGATGCAGCACCTCAATGCCGTGCCGCTTGCGCCGAGCGAACTGATGCCCGGCATCCCCAAGGGGCTGGATGAGGTGGTCATGCATGCCATGTGCGCCAATATCGGCAGACGCTACGCCTCGGCGGAAGCGCTGTACGCGGATTTGGAGCAACTCAAGAACAATGCGCAGACACGCTTTGGTTATGCCTATACGGATGACGAGACGGGCGAGACGCAGGTCATTGGCCGCGACGTGCAGCGGGCCGCGCGACGCACGGCTGCGCAGGAACAGGCGGCGCACGCGGCGGCGCAGCGCCGTGAGACAGCTACGGCTGTACGCGAGCCGGAGGGCTTCTTTGACCGCCTAGCCGAGCGGCCGGGACTGGCTGCAGGAATTGCAGTGGCGGTCGTGGCGGTGATCGCGCTGGTGGTGGTCGGCCTGTTGATCGCAACGGGCGGCAATGGCGAGGAAAAACTGACGGTACCTTCGCTGGTCGGGCAGACGATCGACGATGTGATGGCCGATACGAGCTACACCTCTCAGTTTACGATCGAAGAAGCGGCCGAGCGGAAGGAATCGGATCGGCCTGTCGGTGAGATCCTTGAGCAGGACCCCGAACCGGGCACCAAGGTGACCAAGGGTGCGATCATTACACTGACAGTCTCTGCGGGCGGCGACAATGTCAGCGACACCTATAAGATTATTGACTTTAAGGGCCGTACGCTGGAATATGCGCAGGCCATGCTGGACGAGCATGATGTCAGCTACCAGACGCAGGAGGAATACAGCGACGAGGTCGAAGCGGGCAAGATCACCCGCACCGATCCTGCAGCTGGGCAGGAGCTGGAAAAGGGCGCGACGCTGACCATTTATATCAGCAAGGGCAAGGAGGACAAGAAGGCCTCGGTGCCCGATCTGTACGGTCTGTCGCAGAGTGCGGCAGAGAAAGCACTGACGGATAAGGGCCTGGTGCTCGGCTCAGTCGATCAGGTGGAAAGCTCGGCTTCGGTCGGTACGGTCGTCTGGCAGTCGGTGAGCAAAGATACGGAGGTCAGCCAAGGAACCACGATCAACATTCAGATATCCAAGGGCAAGAGCGAGCAGCCGACCACGCCGGACACTTCGGATGAGGATGAGCAGCCGGAGACCGGCGGCGAGAGCGGCGGCAGCAACGGCGGCGATACGCAGGAGCCGACCACACCTACCACTGGTTCGGCGACCATTCCGGTGGCGTTGCCGGATAACACGGATATGGCGCATGTGGTTATCTCGGTCGACGGCGTGGTACAGTACGACGAGACGCATGAGACCAGTCTGGGCAGCATTTCTGTGCCGCTGACCAGCACGCCCGGGCAGCATGAGGTCACGGTCAGCGTGGACGGCGTATCCAGCTCGCAGACCTATACGTTCAGCTGATGGAAGGGGCGAAAGCTTGATCGAAGGGATCATTCTCAAGGGCATCGGCGGGTTCTACTATGTGGATACCGCCGAGGGCCTGATCGAGTGCAAGGCGCGCGGACGCTTTCGGAAAACCGTGGGTAAGCCTATCGTGGGCGACCGCGTGACACTCGAAATCCAGCCGGAGGACGGTACGGGCTATCTGCTTGATATCGCACCGCGCAAAAACAGTCTGGTGCGACCCGCTGTGGCCAACCTTGATCTGCTGGTTGCGGTCGCATCGGCAGCCCCGCCCGTGACCGACCCGTTCCTGATCGACAAGGTGACCGCCATTGCGGTGCACAAGGAGATCAGCGCGCTGGTGGTTATCAATAAAACGGACGAAAACCCGGGCGACGCGCTGTTTGAGGCCTATCAGAAAAGCGGTATTGACGTGCTGCGCGTCAGCGCGCTGACCGGAGAGGGCATTGATGAACTCAAAGCGCGTCTGCGTGGCCGCGTGGCAGCGTTTGCGGGCAACTCGGGCGTGGGCAAGTCAAGCGTACTCAACCGCATCGACCCGCAGTTCGGTGCGGCGGTGGGCGCAATTTCCGACCGCATCGGTCGCGGTAAGCACACGACGCGTCACGTCGAGCTGCATCCGATCGAGGGCGGCGGCTACATCGCGGACACGCCGGGCTTTTCCTCGTTTGAGACCGAGCAGATGGATCTGGTGCTGGCAGAGGATCTGCAATATGCGTTTCCCGAGTTTGCGCCCTATCTGGGGCAGTGTAAGTTTACCGGCTGCGCGCACGTCAAGGAAAAGGGCTGCGCGGTGTTGGCGGCAGTCGAGGCAGGAGAAATTGCTCGCAGCCGCCACGAAAGTTATGTCAAGCTGTATGATAGCGTAAAGGATTTGAAGCAATGGGAGATTTCCAAGGGCGGCACGCGTTGATTTTTGCCGCTGCACCCGAAACCGAATACGGCTACATCCGCGCGTTTCTGGACGAGCATCCGGACGCGCTGATCGCTTGCGCGGACGGTGGTCTGCGCCATGCGCGTGCGCTCGGGCTGCATCCGGATTTTATGATTTCGGACTGCGATTCCATGCCTGAGGTCGAGGGGACGGAGATCATCCGTCTGAAGCCGGAAAAGGACGACACAGATACGCAGGGCTGCTTGCGTGAGGTGTTTCGCCGCGGCTGCACCGAGGCAACGCTCGTCTGTGCGACCGGCGGACGCATCGACCATATGCTGGCGAACCTGTCGCTTCTGGAAGAGGCGCACGATCTAGGCGGATATCTGACCGTACTCGACCGGCAAAACCGCATCGTTTTGCATGAGGGCGGCTGCCGGAAATTCAAAATGCCGGCGGCATATCGCTATTTCTCCATCGTGCCGCTTGATGCTGTCCTGCACGGCGTGACGATCGAAAATGCAAAATACCCGCTGCGTGATGCAACAGTCACGCGTGCGGGGATGGTCACGATCTCCAATGAGGCTGCGGAAAATGCGACTGTTACGGTCGAAATCAGGGACGGGCGTGCGCTCGTCGTCTTTTCGCGCGATCTGACCACCGCTTTGTGAAATATCCACACCAAAACCGCCCCAAACCGGCGGTTTTTCTATTCTTCTGTTTTGCAGTTTTGCAGGCGCAGACTTGCAAAAATAAACCGGCAGGCATATAATAAAATTATAGAGAGACGAAAAGGGAGTGCTGAGCAGTGGCATTGAAACCGATTTCCAGAATCGCAGCGGGGGTACAGGCATCAACGACGCTTGTCATTGACTCGCTGTTCAAGCAGATGAAGGCCGAGGGCAAGGACGTAGTCGGCTTTGGCGCGGGCGAGCCGGATTTCCCGACCCCCGAGCACATCAAGCAGGCAGGCATTGAGGCAATCGAGAACAATCTGACCCGCTATACGCCGGCCGCAGGCCTGATGGAGCTGCGTGAGGCCGCGTGCTATCGTCTGAAAACCGATTTCGGCCTGGAGTATGAGCCGAAGCAGATCGTTGTGGCTTCGGGTGCAAAGCACTCGGTCTATATTGCACTGATGACGCTGTGCAATCCGTGCGATGAGGTCGTCATCGCCGCACCCTACTGGGTCAGCTATTCGGAAATGGTGCAGCAGGCGGGCGCGGTGCCGGTGATCGTCGCAGCTGAAGAGGAACAGGACTTTAAGATCTCAGCTGCCCAGCTGGACGCTGCAATCACGGACAAAACCAAGGTGTTCATGCTCAACTCGCCCTGCAACCCGACCGGTATGGTGTATACGCGCGAGGAACTGGAAGCGATCGCAGAGGTCTGCTGCCGTCACAATATCTATGTCATTGCGGATGAGATTTACTGCAATCTGGTGTATGATGACATTGAGTTTGTCTCCTTTGCTTCGCTGAATGAGGATGTTAAGAACCGCACCATCATCGTCAACGGTGTGTCCAAAAGCTATGCCATGACCGGCTGGCGCATTGGTTACAGTGCATCCAACCCGGAGCTTGCTAAGGTAATGAGCAACTACCTAAGTCATTCGACTTCGGCGCCCTCTACAATCTCGCAGCATGCGGCGATCGTCGCACTCAAGGGCCCGCAGGAGGATATGCAGGTGATGAAGCAGGCGTTCGAGGCGCGCCGCGACCATTTGGTTGAGCGTATGAACCGCATCGAGGGCGTTTCCTGCATCAAGCCGCAGGGCGCATTCTATGTTATGATGAACATGAAGAACTTCCTCGGCAAGCAGATGTACGGCAAGACAATCGAGAGTGCGGAGGACTTCGCGCAGCTGTTCCTCGAAAAGGGCTTGGTTGCGACCGTACCGTGCACGGCGTTCGCCGCGCCGGGGTTTGTACGCTGGAGCTACGCGACTTCGCTGGCTGAGATCGACAAGGGTCTTGACCGGCTGGAGGAGTTCATCAAGAACGCATAAAGAGCAAGTATAGAAAAAAAGACGGGCAAAGCCCGTCTTTTTTGTTGCGTATTTGTGTTTAAAATGCGCCCAGCTGCAGCAGCGGAAGCAGCAGCCGGTATTCGGTGAAATCTCCGCAGGTATGTACTTGCTTGAGCTGGAAGCCAAAGTGCAGGTACATCCGCACATTCTCACGCGTGAAGGTTTCCAAAATCACGGCTGGATACCCCTGCGAAACCGCGTGCTCGATTGCGCCTTCCAGCAGGTCGCGGGCAATGCCTGTGCCGCGATAGGGCTTATCGACTGCAAACTGCGCAATATAATAGGGTCGGCCGCAGTAGCGCCGATACCAGCGAGTGCTGTGCACATTCAGCACCGGGCGGCTGTTGCGCATGATCTGGGTCAGCAGCGGACGCGGGATGTCGTGCAGTTCTTTGCCGTGACGCAGGGCATAGAGAAATTGCCCGAGCGGGCCGAAATGCGCCAGACGCTGTGCATCTATGCCTGCAATCACGCCGGCAGGCGTGCCATCCGGACTGTCGCTGACAAAAATATCGCCGTGCGAGAAGAAATAGCCCTGTCCAAGACCGAGCACAGTCGGGCCGATTTGCCGGGCGGTTTCCGGGTCGATGCCGGAAAATTGTTGCTGTAATTCGGCCTGATCGTAAAATTGGTCAAACATCAGTGCGGCCAGCGCCGCACGTTCCTCGCGCTTTGCTCTGCGCATGTCGCATCCCTCCCGTTTGCTTGTTATCCTGATGATAGCACGCCCTTTGACCGCCCGTCAAGCGGCAGGGCGCGGCAGCGTGTCAAATACGCGGGGCAGGGCGGGCAATTCTTTGTTTATTGTTACAATATGTGCGCGAAACAGGGCGATTTGGCTTGAAATAAACCGTATGGAGTGTTAAACTAAACAAGATGTATAATTGTCTGCCCGTTTGCTGTTGCAATCAAAAAAAGACAGAGTTGAAAGGACGACTGACATGAATAACGTGTATGAAAGCCCGCTGTCCTCGCGCTACGCTTCGGAAGAGATGCTGTATGTATTCTCCTCGGATATGAAGTTCTCTACCTGGCGTCGCCTGTGGGTGTCGCTTGCCAAGGCGGAGATGGCGCTCGGCCTGCCCATCACGCAGGAGCAGGTCGATGAGATGGAGGCCCACCTGACCGACATTGATTACGATACCGCGCGCGCCCGTGAAAAGGAAGTGCGCCATGACGTGATGGCGCATGTGTATACCTTCGGTAAGGCAGCACCGAAGGCGGCCGGTATCATCCATCTGGGGGCGACGAGCGCGTATGTCGGCGATAACACCGATATCATCCAGATCCGCGAGGGGCTGCTGCTGGTGCGCAAAAAGCTCGCGGTTGTGCTGGACAAGCTGGCGCGCTTTGCGGATGCGCACAAGGCGCAACCGACGCTCGGCTTTACGCACTTCCAGCCCGCGCAGCTGACGACGGTTGGCAAACGCGCGACGCTCTGGATGAACGAGCTGCTGATGGATTTGAATGAGGTCGAATACCGCATCGAAAACCTGCGCATGCTCGGCTCGAAGGGCACGACCGGCACGCAGGCGTCCTTCATGGAGCTGTTCGACGGGGACGAAAGCAAGGTCAAGGAGCTGGAAAAGCGCATTGCGGACGATTTTGGTTTTGCGGGCGTGGTTCCGGTGTCCGGCCAGACCTATTCGCGCAAGATCGACGCGCAGACGCTTGCAACCCTCGCCGGAATTGCCGAGTCCGCGTCCAAGTTTGCTACCGACCTGCGTCTGCTCCAGCACCTTAAGGAGATCGAGGAGCCGTTTGAAAAGCATCAGATCGGCTCGTCTGCGATGCCGTACAAGCGTAATCCGATGCGTTCCGAGCGTATCTGCGCGCTGGCGCGTTACGTCATCTGCGACAGCCTGAACCCGGCGTTCACTTCCGCGACCCAGTGGTTCGAGCGCACGCTCGATGACTCGGCCAATAAGCGTATCTCTGTACCGGAGGCGTTCCTTGCGGTCGATGCGATCCTCAATATTATGATTAACGTGGTTTCCGGCCTTGTCGTTTACCCCAAGGTAATCGAGGCGCGTGTGATGAGCGAGCTGCCTTTTATGGCGACCGAGAACATTATGATGGACGCAGTCAAGCGCGGCGGCAACCGTCAGGAGCTGCACGAGCGCATCCGTGAGCACTCGATGGCGGCAGGCAAGCGTATTAAGGAAGAGGGTCTGGACAACGACCTGATCGACCGCATCGCAGCCGACCCGATGTTCGGCATGACGCGCGAGCAGATTTTGGAGCATCTCGACCCGGCGGCATACATCGGCCGCTGCCCGTCGCAGGTGGACGAGTTTATCAGCGAGTGCGTCCGTCCGGCGATCGCACCCTATCTGGAGGGAGAAGAGGTCACAGTGGAGATCAACCTGTAAGCGTGCGGCGTCAAGGTTGACTTTTAAGTGGTTTCGCAGTATACTACTTTAGCTGTGTAAGAAAACGAAGGAGGCAGAAACATTGAAGAAAAGTGTGATTTCCTTCATTACGGTGATCCTGCTGATCATTTTCCTGGGCGTTACCGCAGTGACAGGTGTGTATATTCCGGGAGGCTGGACTATGCCGTTCCGGGATACGGCGGCGTCGAATACCGCTGATACGGCGGATACGACAGAGGATCAGGCCGCAACGGATCAAACATTGACCGATAGCACCACCGAGCAAACAGAGGAGACGGCGGAGGAGACGACGGCGGATTCTCTCAAGGCGATCATTCCGAGCGTGATGGATACCGAGAACGGCATCCGTCTGGGTCTTGATCTGGTCGGTGGTTCGCGCATCGTATATGAGGCGCAGATCCCGGAAGGCTACGATATGTCTAATCTGGCCGATGACATGAACTCGGTGCAGAAGGTGATCCGTCAGCGTCTGACCGATAAGGGCTTTACTGAGGCAACCGTCACCCTGACCGGCGACAACCGCGTAACGGTCGAGATTCCGCAGATCACCAATCCGGAAGAGGCAGTACAGACGCTTGGCACGACCGCGCAGCTCATCTTTGCGGATGCAGACGGCAAGGAGTGGCTGACCGGCGAGGACATCGCCAAGGCTTCTTACGGCTATGGTAAGCCGACCGGCACCGAAATGTCCGATATTCATTATGTGCAGGTACAGTTCACCAGCGAGGGCCGTCAGAAGTTTGCTGAGGCTACTGCATCGGTATCGGCCCGCACGGACGGCACCAATCAGCTGTTCATCATCATGGATGACCAGATCATCTCCTATCCGTCGGTTAGCGAGACGATTGACAACGATAGCTGTGTGATTTCCGGCAGCTTTACGCGCGAGAGCGCACAGGAACTGGCTGATCTGATCAACGCAGGACAGATTCCGTTCTCACTGACGCAGGTGGAACTGCGTTCGGTCGGCCCGCAGCTGGGCGCGGACGCGATGCGCACTTCCCTGATCGCAGGTGCGATCGGCGTGCTGCTGGTCTGCCTGTTCATGCTGATTATCTACCGCATCCCGGGTCTGGTTGCATGCCTTGCGCTGGGCTTCTATATCGTCATTGAAGCGCTGATCTTCAGTCTCATTCGTGTTAACCTTTCCCTGCCGGGTATCGCAGGTATCATTTTGTCCATTGGTATGGCGGTTGACGCCAACGTCGTCATCTTCGAGCACATTAAGGAAGAACTGCGCGCGGGTAAGACGGTCAAGAGCGCGATCGAGTCGGGCTTTAAGCGCGCGTTCACCGCAATTCTGGACTCCAACATCACTACACTGATTGCAGCGGCTGTTCTGTTCTTCCTTGGCACGGGTACGATCGTCGGCTTTGCGACCACGCTGGGCATCGGCGTTATCGTTTCCATGTTCACGGCGCTGACCGTGGCCCACTTCCTGCTCAACCGCATGGTGGATTTCCACATCCGCAGCCCCAAGGCGTATGGCCTGAACGACCACGCGCTGCGTCCGCGCTTTGCGATTTTGAAGAACTTCAAGATCTTCGGCGGTATCTCGATCCTGCTGGTTCTGACCGGTTTGGTTTCGCTCATTCTGCTGCCGTTTGGTCAAAACTTCTTTAACCTGAGCATTGACTTTGCGGGCGGCACCGAGATGGAGTTTGCCATGCATCAGACGGTTGACCAGAACCTCCAGACCGAGGTTGGCAACCTGTTTGAAGAAGTGACCGGTATGGAGGTTTCCTCCGTCACTTCCTCGGGCGATAACAATGAGAATGTGCTGATTCGTTCGACTTCGATCGACTCGGAGAAGCGTGAGGCTGTCATCGAAAAGATGACCGAAACCTATAATCTGACCGAGGACGAGATCTACAACAACAACGACGTTTCCGCGTCGGTTGGCTCCGACCTGCAGCGTGCAGCCTTCCTGTGCGCAATTGTTGCGATCGTGCTGATGCTGATTTATATCACCATTCGCTTTGAACTGACCAGCGGTCTGGCGGCGGTCATCTGCTTGGTACACGACCTGCTGATTATGCTGTCGGTTTATGTCTGGCTGCAAATTCCGCTGGATACCAACTTCATCGCCGCAGCGCTGACCATCTTCGGTTACTCGATCAACGCGTCGATTATCATATTCGACCGTGTGCGTGAAAACCTGCGTATCGCGCGCAAGGAGCCGTTTGAGGCGGTGGCCGAGCGCAGCGTATGGCAGACCATGGGCCGTACGATCAATACCTCGCTGACCACGCTGTTCACGGTTGGTATGATCTATATTCTGGGCGTGCCGTCGCTCAAGCAGTTCACGCTGCCGCTGATCGTCGGTATTCTGGCGGGCGCTTGGTCGTCTGTTATGCTGTCTACCAGCTTGTGGGGCTTCTTCCGCAAGAAGTTCCGCAAAAAGCGCGTCTGATTATGATGCAAAAAGGCCGGGCAATGTGCCCGGCCTTTTGACGATTTATCTGCTGGTACAGAGTAGAGAAGCTTTGGATAACAGCGTCAGTTTAGTAGATGCTGTCCATTGCAGCAAAAGAAAGGAGAAATGCCATGCGTATCGGAATGTCAACCGCATGTTTTTATCCGCAGCCGCTGGAAGAGGCTCTGCCAATCATTGCAGGGCTGGGCGTGCGTGCGATTGAGATATTTTTCAATACGGAAAGCGAGTTTCAGCCTCGGTTTTATGAAGCGCTTGGCGCGCAGGCACGCAGCTTGGGACTGGATGTAGTATCCGTGCATCCGTATACCTCGCTGATGGAGGGCATGCTGCTGTTTTCCGACTATGCGCGCCGCACAGAGGACGGACTAATGCAGTATCAGCGGTATTTCGAGTGTGCGGCAGCGCTGGGCGCACGTTTTTTGACCTTTCACGGCGAGCGCAACATGGGACAGCAGGATGATCCGGCGCGATGGGAACGCAAGTGCGCGGTTTACCGGCGGTTGAGTGAAATCGGCGCAGCCTGCGGTATCACGTTGGCACAGGAGAACGTCGCATGGTGCCGCTCACGTGAACCGGCATTTGTGCATGCGCTGTACCGAGATGTGCCGGAGCTGCAGTACACGCTGGATATCAAGCAGGCATATCGGGCAGGACAAAGTTGGAAAGCGTTTCTGGACGCAATGGGCGAGCGGCTGGTCAACGTGCACATCAACGATTTTTCTGCCGAGCAAAGCTGCTTGATGCCCGGTGAAGGCAGCATGGATTATGCGGATTTCTTCTCACGGCTGCGCGCGAAAGGATATGACGGTCATACCATCATTGAGGTCTACCGAACCAACTTTGATGCACCGGAAGAGCTCGGCGGTGCGGTGCGCACGCTGAGCCGGTTTGCTTCGCTGTAAAGCGGGAAAAGTAGGCCGCAGATTTAGGTGTGCTAATTGACTTTATACCACAAGCGGTGGTATAATAAGGGAAAATACAGAACAGTATACTGGTTTGCAAGGGGGAAACGCAATGAAATGTCCGTTTTGCGGGTTTGACGACAGCAAGGTGGTCGATTCCCGACCGACTGATGAGGGAACGAGCATCCGCCGCCGCAGGGAATGTCTCAAATGTTTCAAGCGTTTTACCACCTATGAGACCGTGGAGCGGATGCCGTTGATGCTGGTCAAGCGCGACGGCACACGGCAGGCCTATGATCGGCAAAAGCTGCTGGGCGGACTGATGAAGGCGTGTGAAAAGCGCCCGGTTTCGCTCATTCAATTGGAGCAAATCGTGGACAATGTGGAGCAGCGCGTTTTTGGCTCTCTGGAAACTGAGGTATCCAGTAAGGTGATTGGGGAACTGGTGATGGAGCAGCTGCGCAAGGTCGATGAGGTGGCGTATGTCCGCTTTGCGTCTGTCTATCGGCAGTTTAAGGATATCAATACTTTTATGGAGGAGCTGAATACACTGCTCAAGGATAAGTGAATGTTGTCACCATCCCTCACAAAACCGGCATAATGTCCGGGAAAAAAGCGCATAAACCGGGAAAAGAAGAACGAGGACTCAAGGCATGGAAAGTGCTTTGGGTCTTTTTTTTGTTGCGCAAAAATGGCTTGAAAAGGGGGATAAAAGTTCTGAAAAAGAGAAAGTAGGGAAACGGGCGAAAAGAAAAAATGTCGATTTTAAAGCGACAATCGGCCTGTTTTAGGTGAGACGGATTGGAAAAAGGAGAAATTGGAGCAGATCGAACAGAATGGGCTGGGAATGGAAGAGAATGGAGCAAATGGGGCGTATTTAGAATAGAAAAGTTCTGAATCCCGCGCCACGCAATTATTCGGAGTTTACAGTTCCTTACAGATATTGGACGGACCTTGTTAGAAAAATGCGGCTCAAACGGCCAAAAAAGTGCGTTTTTAACCGAAAAATTGCTTGTTTTTAAAGGGATAATAACAAATGTGTTAACATCCCTTTGCTTTTTTCTGGAGCGTTATGCGCTTGAAATCCGGAATGACTTGATCGAATTCTGACAAACAAAACCGTACTTTTTCTATTGGAAAAAAGTACGGTTTTATTTTTGAGATCACTTGTGATCCTTGATCGGCTTTGCTGAGACTTATTTATCTTGAATGCGAGAGGATTATGGTGAATGATTGATGTTGCAACGAAATTTGACGGTGATATCTGTGATGTGGATGCGGTTTTCGGGGAAATGCCGATGCTCTAAATAGTCATATAAAAGGCGAAGGGGTAAATTGCCTTGCGTCTGCTCGTCCTGCCCGATGATGAAATCAACGATGCCCTGACGCACCATCTCCATGTTATCCGGCGTTGCGTCGTGTACAATGACATGAATGCGCTCAGCAAGTCCGGTTTGACGGATCGCCTGATAGACTCCGGTACGCCCAGCGGAGGCGATATAAATACCGTGTAAATCGGAGTCGGATTGAATGGCGCGAAGTGTGATGCGTTTGGCAAGTTCTTCGTCCAGAAATGTGTATTCCGGCTGCATGATTCTGATATTGGGATAATTCTTTTGCATTTCTTCGAGAAAACCGGTCAGCCGCTGAGAATCACCGTAATGCCCGCTGCGCTGCCCCAAAATAGGCAGGCAGGTGCCGTGTCCCTGCATCACCATACCCATCAATGCGGCAGCCGTCTGCCCGGAAGCGATATTGTCCGGACCGATATATGCAAGACGGTTGGCATCTGCGATGTCGGTATTGAACGTCACAACGGGGATGCTTTTCTGCTCAGACAGGGTGTTGATTTTGTCGCGAATGAGTGTGTTTGCCAGTGGCATCAACGCGAGTCCGTCGATATGCTCTGTGTTGACCAATTCGTCGATCAAAGCCAGCTGGTGCCACACATCCATATCATCCATGGTGCGAATCACAACAGTGACATGAGGGATGTTTTCCCGCTGTGGAAAGTCCTGAAAGGACTGGCAAAGCAACTGGACAAATGAAGAACGGGCGGAATGCAGGATAACGCCCAATTTCCATTCTTTTACGGGCTTGACCGTGCTGCGGATGGGCAAATAGCCCATATCGCGGGCGGTATCCCGGATGCGCTGGGCCACTTCTTCGCGCACGCCTTCTTTGTGATGCAGGGCGCGGTCGACTGTACCGCGCGAAACGCCGCATTTGTCCGCAATTTGCTGCATAGTCACCATGGTTGGTTCACCTCTGCGTGTGGGATAAACTGATTATATCATACAAAAATCGATTTGGATAGATAGAACAAATGCACGGAAAGGTACAATGATGAAAAAGGATAAATCACATAAAATTAGATAAATTATATTATATTTACAATAAATAAAAAGAGAAATTGTATATATTCATGATATAATGCACGGAGAAATGATAGTCGCCGCAAGATATTGTATCGAACGAAAAGACATGCTATGCTGTTCTTGTCAAGTGAAACGTACGTCATCAAGACCAAAATATTGACAGTCGGAGAGCAAGGGAAATATAGAAAATCGCTTGTTCAAAAACCCTGAACCGCATTGTTGGGGAATACGGCAAATCAGACTGCTGGAACAGAAATAGTGAAAGGAAGTTATGAGCATGAAAATCGGTTTCAACGAAGCAAATGATCGCTTCTGCAAAGATCACTCCGTGATGAAGGATCTGGAGTACTGCGAAAAGTACGGCTTTGATTTTATCGACATTCAGTCCGAATGCCTCAACCGCGATCTCGAAGCGGGCAGGATCACCCTCGAGGAGATGGGCGAGTGGTTTAAGAATCACCATTTGAAGATGCTCTCCTATAACGCGCTGTGCTTTTTCAACATGAAGCAGACGCAGGAAGAGAAAGATGCAGTGATGGCGGAACTGGACGAGATTATTCGCCGCTGCGATATCCTTGGCTGCAAAATGATTGTAGTCGTTCCCAGCAAGGATATGAAGGAGCGCGGCCTGACCCCGACCCGCAAGGAGATCCGCGAGGATGCGGTGGCAGTGCTCAAGGAAATGGTCAAGAAGTGTGAACCGCACGGCATCAAACTCAGCCTGGAGTTCTGCGGTGAACCGGCTATGACCATTAACCGCTTTGAGGATGCTTATGCCATCGTTGAGGCCGTGGATAGCCCGATGGTAGGCGTCACGCTCGACCAGTACCACTTCTACGCAATGGGCTCCGGCTGGGATACCCTCGAAAAGGCTGACGGCAAGAAGATTTTTGTATGGCACCTGAACGGCACTGAAGACTTGCCCTGCGGCAGCTACTACAACAACGACGAGAAGCGCATGTGGCCGGACGCGGAGGGCGACTGCCTGCCGCACGCCCGCTATGCGGACACCCTCAAGAAGATCGGGTTTGACGGTGACTGCTGCACGATCGAGATTTTCCGTCCGGAGTACTACCAGATGGATCAGGAAGAGAATGTTAAGAAGTCTGCTGAGGTAACAAAAGCCCATGTTGCCAAGTACGCGCAGTTTTAAGAATTCGCTGCTGTAATGCATTCGGGTTGCAGAGCAAAAAAGTGTATGGTTCGTGTTTTGATTGCTTTTCAATGATATCAGGAGAGGAGAATTGTTGTGAGTAATTTGAAGAAAATCGGTGCGCTGTTTCTGTCTTCCGCGCTGTTGGCAAGCACGCTGGTCGGCTGTGGAGGAAGCACGGAATCGGAAGAATCCGGTGCAACTGAAGAGGCTTCCGGCGCACACACGATTTCCATTGTGTTCAAGACCACTTCCAATGAGTATACACAATACATGATGGCGGGTGCGGAAGCGGCATCGGAAGAATATGGCGTTACGCTGGATATGAAAGGCGCAACTTCGGAAACTGCGTATGATGAGCAGCAGAACATGATCGAAACCGATTTGAATTCGGGAAAATATGACGCAATGATTATTGCTCCGCTGCAGGGTGATATGGTTTCCACCTTGGTAAGCGGAACAAATATGCCGATTTTTGCGATTGATACCGATTTTGATGCAGCAGAAAAGATTTCGTTTATTGGCATCGGTCAGGCCGATGCTGCGGCAAGCGGCGGTGAAGCTGCGGTTGAAGCAGCGAAAGCAGCTGGCTGGACGGACATTAAGGCTGCTTATATTGCTGGCGTTCAGGGTGACTCGACCGCAGAAGCGCGCAAGACCGGTTTCCAGGAAGGAATTGAAGCAGCGGGCGGCACTTTCCTTGTCGATGAGATTCAGTATGCAGATGCTGTTGCAGACAAAGCAGCCAATTGCATGGAAGCCATCATGCAGAATCATCCGGAGGGCCTTGCAATCATTTGCTGCCACAATGATGATTGCGCCATTGCCGCAGCGCGTGCAGCAGAAAATAATCCGGCCTATGCAAATACAATTTTCGTAGGCTTCGACGGTAACATCACTGCAGCAGAGTCCATTCTGGATGGAGGCGAAACCATTACGGTTGCGCAGAGCGGCTATGACCAGGGTTATCGTGCAGTGGAAACTGTTGCAAAGTATCTTGACGGTGAAGAGGTTGAGAGCTTTGTGGATTGCGGCACTCAGGTGATTGACAAGGATTCCGCTGAGGACTATCTGAAGGAACTGGAAGAACAAATGGGCGGCACATTGGAGTTCTAAACCGAAAAGAGTTACAGGTTCTGCAATAACAGTATCAAAAGGAGCAATTTGTATGTCTGTTTTGAAAATCGGCGTAGTAGGCTGCGGCCGAATCGGCAAGCTGCACATCAATAACCTGATCAACAGCGTACCGGGCGTGCAGGTCGTAGCTGCGGC
>NZ_CALWJK010000007.1 GCF_944380975.1 uncultured Agathobaculum sp.
TATATTCGCTGTTTACGGCAATCTGGACATTATATCCCGGCTTTAGCTGGCCGTTTCTCATGTGGTCTTCCTTCATCCGCATGAAGGTGGCGTCTGTGTCGGTCTTGGCATAGCTGTTGCGCCCCTGGCCCATGATGGAAAGCATTTCTTCGTACTTTTCCCACCGCTCCAGAAGCGCCTTTTTCGTCTCCCATTCCCGCTGAGCCTGTCCTTTACGCCGACCCGTGCCGCTGACAAACGCGATCTTACTGGCTTCCTCCTCCAGCATGGAGCGCACAGCCGCACAAGTGCTCAGTCCGGTCATGGATTTTAGCTTCTCCTTTACCCGGGCAAGCTGTTTCTCCACGTTTTTCCGCCACACAAAGCTATACCGCCCTGCTCGGCTTTCCAGCTTTGTGCCGTCTATGAACACTGCCCTGTGGTCTGTTTCGCCCATCCCTTCCAGCTTTCGGACAAACTGGTAGAACAGGTCCTCCACCACTTCCCGGCAGCGGCCCGTGCGGAACTGCGCCAGTGTGCCGTGGTCCGGCGCTCTGCCATCCTCCAGCAGCCATTTGAAGTCTATGCGGTACCGGCAGGCCTCCTCCAATTTCCGGCTGGAGTAGATCCCGCACAGATACCCGTGTACCAATACCTTGAACAA
This sequence comes from uncultured Agathobaculum sp., assembly GCF_944380975.1. Taxonomy (GTDB): domain Bacteria; phylum Bacillota; class Clostridia; order Oscillospirales; family Butyricicoccaceae; genus Agathobaculum. Next base: position 644 of record NZ_CALWJK010000007.1, read on the forward strand.
CACCCGTGGATCCGCCGCCGATTTTCTCCCTTTGGAAGAATACGCTTCGTACAGTTTCCCGTACTCCAGTTCCTCAAGCTGGGCGTTTAGCAGACGGACGGGTGCGTTCTCCGGTATCATCATTTCCGAATTTAGTGCAAGTACCAGTTGACCATTCCGCTCATATACGGTAAACTGGTCTTGCTTTTTCTTTTGCTTCACAAACTAAGAATAAAGCAACGAGCGAGGTTTGGAAACCCTTTTGGGCTCCAAACCTCGCTCATTTTTACGGCCTCATTTTGCAACGCGCCCTTTTTTGCAAGGAAACCAAGGTTTGATGCAATATTGATCGGGTGGGTATGATAGGAGGAAAATTTGGAAAGGCTGAAAGAGTGACGAAATCATCGCCCGGCTGCGGCTCAGGTGAGAAATAAAAGAGATGAAGAACAGGAGGAACGTCTGCACGATGAAAACCTTCAAAAAAGTGCTGGCACTTGCACTGACAGCGGTGATGTCGGCTTCTGTGCTGACCGGCTGCGGACAGGCTTCGGATAACCGCATGATTATCCGCATTGGACACAACCAGTCCACCAATCACCCCACACATATCGCACTGGTGGCTTTCGAGGAGTTTATCGAGAGCAAGCTGGGCGACAAGTACAACGTGGAGGTTTTCCCAAGTGAGCTGCTCGGCTCCCAGAACGAAATGGTGCAGCTGACACAGACCGGTGCAATCAACTTCTGTGTTGCATCCAATTCGCTGCTGGAAACCTTCAGCACCAACTACACGCTGTTTAACCTGCCGTACCTGTTTGCCAGCGCTGAGGCGTATCACGCTTCGATGGATGACGAAGCCATCACCGGCCCGATCTTCGAATCCACAAAGGATGCAGGTTTTGAGGCGGTGACATGGCTGGATGCCGGTACCCGCAACTTCTACACAGTCAATACCCCGATCGAGGTGCCCGCGGACCTCAAGGGCCTCAAAATCCGTGTGCAGCAGTCACCGACGAACGTCCAGATGATGAATCTGCTGGGCGGCTCGGCAACGCCGATGGGCTTTGGCGACGTGTACACCGCGTTGCAGTCCAAGATCATCGACGGCGCGGAGAACAACGAGCTGGCACTGACCGATAATGGCCATGGTGATGTGTGCAAGTACTATTCCTATGACATGCACCAGATGATTCCGGACATTCTGATCGGTAACATTGCTTTTCTTGACGGACTGAGCGAGGAGGAGCGCGCGATCTTCGAAGGAGGCTTCCAGCTGGTCAACACAGTGCAGCGCGAGGAGTGGACCGACGCGGTTGCCAAAGCCAAGGAGCGTGCAGCGAACGAGCAGGGAGTACAGTTCCTGTATCCCGATACCAAGCCCTTTCAGGAGGCTTGCGCGCCAATGCACGCGGATATGCTCGCTCAGTACCCAGACCTGCAGCCGATCTATGACGCGATTCAGGCATACAACGAGCAGTATCCGTCGACCGAGTCCTGAGGAGGTATTTGACACATGAAATCGCTGAGAAATGCTCTTACCAAGCTGCTGCATGTGCTTGCGGGTGTGAGCTTTATTGCCATGGTCGCGCTGACCTGCTGGCAGGTATTCACCCGTTATGTATTGCAGAACCCCTCGTCCTGGTCGGAGGAACTGGTTTCCTATCTGTTCGCGTGGGCAAGTCTGTTGGGCGCGTCGCTGGTCACAGGCGAGCGCGGCCATATGAACATCCCGATTCTCGTTGAGAAGCTGAGCCCTTCGGTGCAGAGGGCGCTTGGCATCTTCGGCGAGCTGGTTGCTTTTGCGTTCTCGCTGATTATTCTGGTGTACGGCGGCGTGCAGATCACACAGCTGGCCATGGGGCAGATGACTTCGTCGCTGGGCGTCGCGGTGGGCGTGTTCTATGTCGTCATGCCGCTGTGCGGTGTGCTCAACATGATCTATACCGTGCTGAACATTGCGGACATCTGCAAGGGTACCGGCGCAGATGCAACGAAGGAGGGGGCGTAACAGATGGCAATGCAGTCTTTGCTGATCATCATCGCCGTGCTGGCTATCCTGTTGGTTATCGGCGTTCCGATCTCGTATTCCATCGGTATTTCCTCGCTGATTGCGATTTTGCAGACCGTGCCGCTGGATGTTTCGGTGATCACCGGCGCGCAGCGTATCTTCGTCGGTATGAGCAAATTCAGCCTGACCGCAATTCCGTTCTTCATTCTGGCGGGCAATCTGATGAATCAGGGCGGTATTGCCAAACGTCTGGTTGACTTCGTTATGGCGATCCTCGGCAAGCTGCCGGGCGCGCTGCTTGTGACCAACATTGGCGCAAACGCGCTGTTCGGCGCGATTTCCGGATCGGCCTCCGCGGCGGCTGCGGCAGTCGGCAGCATGGTCGAAAAGGGAGAAGAGGAGCAGGGCTACGACAAGGCGCTGTGCGCAGCGACCAATGGCGCCTCTGCTCCGTCCGGTCTGCTGATTCCGCCGTCCAATGCGCTCATCACCTATTCGCTTGCCGCAGGCGGTACTTCGGTTGCGGCGCTGTTTATGGCCGGCTACATTCCCGGCATCATCTGGGCGCTGTGCTGCATGATCGTTGCGGTCATTATCGCGCTCAGGAAGGGCTACAAGGGTATCCCCGGCAAGTTTGATTGGAAGAACCTCGGCGTGTGTACGCTTAAGGCGATTCCGTCCCTGTCCCTGATTGTGGTCGTCATTGGTGGCATCATCGGCGGTATCTTCACAGCGACCGAAGGTTCTGCCATTGCGGTCGTCTATGCGCTGATCCTCGGCATCTGCTATCGTAATATCACGCTCCAGTCGTTCTGGAATATTGTGGTCGAAAGCGCCAAGATGAGCGGCATGGTCGTATTCCTCATCGGCGTATCCAATATCCTCGGCTGGGTGATGGCGTTCACCCAAATCCCGCAGGCGATTTCGGACGCGCTGCTCGGCCTGACCCAGAACCCGATCATCATTCTGCTGATTATGAATGTCATTCTGCTGATTGCGGGCACGTTCATGGACGTCACCCCCGCAATCCTGATCTTTACGCCCCTGTTCCTGCCGGTCGTCAAGACTTTCGGCATGGACCCGGTGCAGTTCGGCCTGATTCTGGTTTACAACCTGTGCATCGGCAACATCACGCCGCCGGTCGGAAACACACTGTTTGTCGCCATCAAGGTCGGGCGGTCAAGCCTGTCCAAGGTCATGCCGTATATGCTGTGGTATTATGTCGCGATCCTGATCGGTTTGCTGCTGGTCACCTATGTGCCGATGGTGAGCCTAGGCTTGCCGATGGCAGCCGGTCTGCTTTGAGGCGGACACACAAAAAACGACCTGACAGAGACTTCACTCTGTCAGGTCGTTTGAGTTTAAGAGTTCCAGATCGCAGCCCACTCGTCTGCATCATCCAGAAGCGAGGTTTTGGCGTTTTGCAGCGCTTCGGCGACGACATGATCCCGGATACCGGCCCATGCGGCAAACGTGCAGACCAATCCCAGCAGGGACAGGACACCAAACAGCAAAAAAGGAATGGAAATCGGGAAGTAGAGCAGCGCATAATACGCAATCAAGCTGCAGACCAGCACCGCCGCAGCTGCGTGCTTGGCGCACATCAGGGATAGGGAAACGGCGTTCCTGAGGATATGGCGCAAGGGCAGGTCGGTGATGACCAGCAGGGGATAGACGTAAATCCATGCCATGCCGAACAGGAACAGCACAATGACCGTTGCAGGCAGCAGCAGATAGGTGAAAATCGGCGGCAGGAAAAACAGCACAGCGGTCAGCAGTCCGAGCAGCAGCACCAGAATCAGAAGGCCAATGAATCCCAGCACGGTAGCCTGACGGAATTCACGCTTGAATACCGACCAGAACCGGTGTACCAGCATGCGCGGTCGGTCGCGCACCATATCGCACAGCTCGGCGGTGAACGCCGCCGTGGCCGCCGGAATGGTGATGACCGGCAGGCAGAACACGACATACAGCATATTCAGCAGGATAAGGTTCCAGAATTCGATCCAAATGATCTGGAAAAAGCGCAGAATCCCTTTTTGGAGCGGGCGCGGCCCCTCTTCTTTGTGCGCGCGGTTGTATAATACGTCAAACAGCTTCATAATCATGCTCCTCTGCTCTGAAACAACAAACCGCAGGCGGCTGCCTGCGGTTTGTAAAACATGCGGTTAGTGGCAGATTGCCTGCTCGGTTTGCTTGTCGAACAAATGGATCTTGTTCATGTTGATCGCAAACTCCGCGGTATCCCCGTGCTTTTGCGCAAACCGCTCGGGAGAACGGCACATCAGGCGGGTGCCCTTGCAATCCATATATACATAGGTTTCCGCACCCATCAGCTCAACCAGATCAACGGTGGCTGCGATTGCGGCATCTTTGTGTTCTGCGATGTAGTGGGATTCGTTGTGCAAATCCTCCGGACGGATGCCGAATACCAGTTCCTTGCCGACATACGGCCCGAACAGTTCCTTTCCGCCCTTATCCTTGGGGATAGCAATGCTGTATCCAAGGAAATCCAGATAGAAATCGTCGCCCTTCTGCGAGATGGTGGCGTCGATGAAGTTCATCTGAGGGGAACCAATAAAGCCCGCAACAAAAATATTGCACGGAAAATCATACAGATACTGCGGCGTATCCACCTGCTGGATAAAGCCGTCTTTCATAACCACGATGCGGTCGCCCATGGTCATAGCTTCGGTCTGGTCATGCGTTACATATACGAACGTAGTCCCCAGCTTCTGATGCAGTTTGGAAATAACGGTACGCATCTGTGTGCGCAGCTTGGCATCCAGATTGGAGAGCGGCTCGTCGAGCAGGAAAACCGAAGGGTTGCGCACCATTGCACGTCCCAGTGCAACGCGCTGCCGCTGGCCGCCGGACAATGCCTTGGGCTTACGGTTGAGGTATTCGGTCAGATTCAGTGCTTCCGCCGCAGCGCGCACAGCGCGATCAATCTCGTCCTTGGGCACTTTGCGCAGGGACAAGCCAAACGCCATGTTGTCGTACACCGTCATGTGCGGATAAAGCGCATAGTTTTGGAATACCATCGCGATATCGCGATCTTTCGGGGCAACATCGTTCATCAGCTTGTCGCCGATGTACAGTTCTCCTTCCGAAATTTCTTCCAAACCTGCAATCATGCGAAGCGTTGTGGATTTACCACAGCCGGACGGGCCAACCAAAATTACAAATTCCTTGTCTTTGATCTCGAGATTGCATTCATGGACGGCGACCACATTGCCGGGATACACCTTTTTAATGTCTTTTAAGACAATACCGGCCATAATGAAGAGCCTCCTTTGTTCAGCCAAATAATCAGAATGAACGCGGGAGAAAGAATGAGCACGTTTTCTTCAACTTGTATGTTAGTATACCATGACACAGCGAAGGACTCAACAGCAAAAAAAGACAAAATGTGAAAAAATTTTTGAGTATTTTACACAAGATGAATCGGTGTTCTAACATACTTGTATTCAAAATTTGACAGGCAGAATGCATTATGATAACATTTATGTATCATTGTGGTAATATTCTTGATAAAAGTGTCATGGATTTTTTGGGCACAATAAGGTGGGTAAACGATGGAAAACACAAAAAAACGTCGTGAATTTATAAAAGATAGAATCTATGAGGATGTGCGGCACGACATTATTACCTTTCGCTATCAGCCAGGGGAAAAGCTGAGCGAATACAGTCTTGCGGAAAAATTTGGCGTATCGCGCTCTCCGATTCGTTCGGTTCTGCAAAAGCTGGAATCCGAAAGTCTGGTTGTGATCGATCCGCAGCGCGGCACCTTTGTAACCAAACTGGATTATGATTACATTCGTGATATTATTTACTTACGTTGGTGCGTGGAAAGCACCCTGATGTGTCAGATCGCAGAGCAGCAGCCCGAAGCATTGCTGCTTGCGTTGCGGGAATGTCTGCAAAAGCAAAAAACACTGCTGACCGGCAACAACATTGACCCGGAGGAATTTACGGCGCTGGACAATGCGTTTCATGAAGCAATCTACACCGGGAACCACCGCGAAAACCTGTGGGATGTGATCCAAGAGGTCAACACCAGTTATCTGCGTTTCCGCATGCTGGATTTGGTGCAGGGCAATTCCCACCGTCAGATCTATCAGGATCACTGCAAACTGGTGCAGTACATGGAAAAAAAGGATACCCAGAACCTGCGGATACTGCTGCATCAGCATCTGAACGGCAATTTGCAGACCAATGAGGGGATTAAGCGGGAATACAAGGAATATTTTACAGCCTGATCTTGATTTTCATAAAAGACATGATATTGTTCAAACGGCGCATCCGAATGGATGTGCCGTTTATTTTGCACAAAAGAAAATGGAGAATTTATGCAAAACATAAAAGATGCACAAAAACTATTGACATACTAACATACAAGTTGTAAAAATATAGATGTGAAGAACGCGGAGAAGAATACTGAACATTGAGCACGTTTGGCAACTTTGTACGCATGAAACACATATTGAAAAAGAAAAGGAGAAGGAAAATAGTATGAAAAAGAGACTATTGGCTGCTCTTCTTGCAGCTGCTATGGCAGCAAGCCTGACCGCATGCGGCGGCTCCACTGACAGCAACGCTTCTGATAGCGAGGGCTTTAAGATTTTGATTTCTGACGATACTTCGGAAGGTGGCGCAATGGCGGATGCTGCCAAGCGCTACACCGAAGAGACCGGCATTCCGGTTGAGATTGTTGAGGTTCCGAAGGATGACCGCGACACCAAGCTGGCCAACATGATTCAGGGCAAGGACGCACCGGCGCTGATCCGTACCGATATCTATGGCGCTTATGAGGATCAGCTGATGGATCTGTCCGATGTCATCTCCATCGACGAGTTCCCGGAATCCCTGCATGAGAAAATCCAGAACGAGAACGGCGAGCTGATTGCACTGCCGATCGACGTTACCGTTACCGGTATGATTTATAACAAGACCGCATTCGACGAAGCGGGCGTTTCCGTTCCGCAGAGCGAAGACGAGATCTGGACCTGGGACGAGTTCACCGAGGCGGTTAAGAAGGTTGTCGCCAACTCCGACTGCCAGTACGGCCTTGCATTTGACAAGACCCAGCGCCGTTATCAGGTTCTGATGTATCAGTTCGGTGCTTCAGTTGTCAACAACGACGGCACCGCAGTGGTTGCTAACTCCCCTGAGTCGGTGGAAGCACTGGAGTACTTCATCAAGCTGCATGAGGATGGTGTAATGCCCAAGTCCGTATTCCTCGGCACCGAAGACCCGTCCGCACTGTTCAAGTCCGGCCAGCTGGCAACCGTTATTCAGGGCTCCTGGAAGATCTCCGACTATTCGGAAAACATCAGTGACTTTGAGTGGGGCGTAACTTACATGCCGATCGGCACCCAGCGTGCAAACCGTCTGGGCGGCAACTTCTTCTGCGCCATCAAGGATTCCGGCAAGGAAGAGCAGGCTAAGGAGTTCCTCAAGTGGTTCTATGATTACGACAACTTCAAGATTTACTGCGAGAAGGGCAACTACATGTCCGGTCTGAACAATGTAACGCCGGATTACTCCGTACATCCGGAAATGTACGAAATCTTTGAGCAGGAGCTGGCGGCTTCGGGCGATGCCGGCGCGGGCGATAACGCTTGGGATTACGCAGACGTAGTAGGCAACCTGCTGCTCGATGACGTATGCGCTGCTCTGAACGGCGACATGACCGCACAGGAAGCGATGGATTCGTTCGCACAGGAAGTTTCCGACGAAATGGGCATTCCGCTCGCTTCTTAAGCAATCTGCAAAATAAAAATGATGTGTCGGCTGCCGTCAGATGGCGTTCTGCGGCAGCCGCCCTATCCATAGGAAAGCAGGTGAATTTTGTTGGAGCCCACAAAAACCGTTAAACTGAAAAAAGCCTCCAAGCTCGGCGCGGAGCAGCGCAGAACCGGCTATCTGTTTATTCTGCCGAACTGCATTATTTTTGTGCTGTTCTTCATTATTCCCGCCGTATTGGGCTTCTACTATTCGCTGACCGAGTATAACGGCTTTGGTTCGCCGGAATTTATCGGCTTTGCCAATTATGCCAAGCTGTTCAGCGATACATCGTTCTACAAGATCCTTTGGCATACGTTTTTGTATGTTTTGCTGACAGTACCGACCGTTTTCGTTGCTGCACTGGCCATTGCAATGGGCCTGACCCGCGTCTGGATCCGCGGACGCGACTTTATGCGCATCTCTGTTTTCTGGCCGACCATGATCTCGACCGTTATCGTCGGTTTGATCTGGCGCTGGATTTTCGGTGAAAACAGCGGTATTGTCAATTATCTGCTCTCGCTGCTCAAGGGCAGCGGCCTGCCGTGGCTGACCGACAGCACATTGGCGATGGTGACGCTTGTCATTGCAACTGTTTGGAGCAAGGCAGGCTACTTTATGATTATCTTTGTCGGCGCGATCGAAGCGATCCCGACCAGCTACTATGAAGCGGCTTATCTGGACGGCGCAAAGCCGTGGCAGGTATTCCGCCGCATCACGTTCCCGCTGCTCAAGCCGACCAACTTCATGGTTATTCTGTTGTGCATGATCAACTCGTTCAAGGAATATCCGATGATCCTGTCCTTGACGGGTGGCGGTCCGTCCGATGCTACGACCAACATCGTGCAATATATCTACAAGATGGGCTTCGAGCGTTCGGATATCGGCTATGCATCCGCCGCTTCCATGGTCATGTTTGTCATTCTGGTTCTCATTGCGATCCTCCAGTTCAAACTGCAGAAGGGAGGGTCTAACGAATGACACCCAAAAAGACGACCAAGGGAATGGTCGCAGGCAATGTCATCATGTGGGTGGTTGCCCTGCTGTTCCTGTTCCCGGCGGTGTGGATTGTGCTGTGTTCGTTTAAGCCCGGCAATGAATTGTTTTCCATTCCGCCCACGCTGTTCCCGAAGAATCCTTCGTTTTCTTCGTACCTGACCACGTGGCAGCAGAATAATTTTCTGCACTATTTTGTCAACTCGATGATCGTTGCGGTGGCTTCCACGCTCATTACGCTGCTCATCAACACCATGGCGGGCTTTGCATTTGCAAAATACCGTTTCAAGGGCCGGGATTTCATCTTTATGGCGCTGCTGACGACCATGATGCTGCCCACCGAGGTTATCATGCGTCCGACCTTTACGGTGGTCAGTGCACTCGGCCTGTATAACACGCTTTGGGGCGTGATTATTCCGCCGATCGCAACGCCGACGGGTATTTTCCTGATGCGCCAGTACTTTATGGGCGTGCCGGATTCCCTGCTGGAGTCCGCCCGTATCGACGGCGCAGGCGAAGTGCGTATTTTCGCAACGATGATGGTGCCGTTGGCCAAGCCGGTCATTTCCACGCTGACGATTCTGTCGTTTATGTGGCGTTGGAACGACTATGTGTGGCCGATGCTGGTCATCAGCGACCAGAGCAAGTATACGATGCAGCTGGCGATTGCCAATCTGGTTGGTGAGTTGTCCATTGACTGGAACACGCTGCTGTGTGCATCCGTTATTTCGATGGTTCCGATGCTCATTGTGTTTGCTTTATTCCAAAAGCAGATTATCGCAAGCGTTATGACATCCGGACTGAAGGAAGGCTGACGTTCTCTCTCCTTGGGAAGCCGCCGCATGTGCGGCGGCTTCTTTTACTGAATAAACGGGTTTGCAGTGAAACATAAATCAATCGCTCCAACATGTTTTGAAAAGAGGGAAAACATGCAATACTATGTAAAAGACTTCGGTGCGAAAGCCGACGGTGTGACCAATGACGCGGCAGCCATTCAGGCAGCCATCGACGCCTGCTCTGCTGCGGGCGGCGGCCGCGTGGTGCTCGAAAACGGACGCACCTATTATTCCAGTTCGATCATTCTCAAGCCCGGCGTTGACCTGCACCTCGAGCGCGGGAGCGTACTCAAGGCGCACAGCGATCTGGAAACCTATTTCCATCCGAACGGCGGCGCGAAGGACGACGGCGTCGAGCGTGTCGGCACGCCGGTCACCCTCAAACCGTCCTATGCGTTCATTTATGCCAAGGACGCCGACCACATTGCCATTTCGGGCGCAGGCGCGATCGACGGCAATGCGTACGCATTTGTCGGCCGGGTCAGCCAGTATTATGTGACGGGCGATTTTTATCCCCGCCCGACGCTGATCTATGTCGAGCATTGCAACCACATTTCGTTTACCGGCGTTATCATGCGCAACGCGCCGTTCTGGACGCTGCATCCCGCCGGATGCGACGACGTGCTGATCTCCCAGATCCGCATTCTGAACGATCTGGATGTTGCCAATTCGGATGGCATCGACCCCGACCACTCCTCCAATGTGCGTATTCTCGGCTGCCATATCACCTGTGCGGATGACTGCATCTGCCTGAAGTCTTCGGCAGGCAACATGGAATATGGCCCGTGCCGCAACATCGTGATTGCAAACTGCACGTTGACCTCGACCTCGGCAGCCATCAAGATCGGCACCGAGGGCACGGGCGATTTTGAGAACGTCGTGGTGGATAACTGCGTCATTTCGGATTCCAACCGTGGCCTGTCCATCCAGATCCGTGACGGTGGCAATGTGAAGAATGTATCGTTCTCCAACATCATCATCGGTACACGCCGCTTTGCGGATTGCTGGTGGGGCTGCGCCGAGCCGATCACGATTACAACCCACAATCGTGATGACAATACGCTTTCCGGCCATATTTCCGGCATCCGTTTCCGCAACATCATTTGCGACAGTGAAAACGGTGTGCTGCTTTCCGGCCGGGATGGTAACCATATTGAAGATGTGCTGTTCGACAACGTGGAGGTAACCGTTCGCGCTAAGAGCAAGTGGGAGCGCGGCATGTATGACTTGCGTCCGGGCATCCGTCAGACGATCGAGCGCATCCCGAGCGCGGGCTTCTATATGCGCCGCGCGGATGATGTGACGCTGCGCAACTGCCGCGTGCGGTTTGCGGGCGATCAGCTGGAGGATTTCGGTGAGGCTGTGCGCTGTGAGGATTGCGCGAATGTCAAGCTGGAGCAGTTTGACGGAAAGGCAGCGCGCCCGGAGCTTGAGGATGTTGTTTTATAAGCTGTTGCAGAACAGCGAGATATGTTTCGGTACATCCGTATCCGAAAGGGAGAAATGAAGATGAAAACATTTATTGGTGACGATTTTTTGCTGAAAAGCGAAGCGGCGCGCATCCTTTATCATGAGCATGCCGAGAAGATGCCGATCTTCGACTATCACTGCCATCTCAATCCGCAGGAGATTTATGAGGATGTCCGTTTTGACGATCTGGCGCATGCATGGCTGGGCGGCGACCACTACAAATGGCGCGTCATGCGCGCCAACGCGGTGCCGGAGCGCTTTGTCACCGGCGACGCGCCCGGCCGCGAAAAGTTCGACCGCTATGCGGAGGTCATGCCGCGCTTGATCGGCAACCCGATCTATCATTGGTCGCATCTGGAGCTGATCCGCTTTTTCGGCATCGACGATCTGCTTGACCCCACCACGGCAGACGCCATTTGGGAAAAGGCCAACGCCAAGCTGCAAAGCCCAGCGGGTTCGTCCCGTTCACTCATTCAGGAGAGCAACGTGCGTGCCCTCTGCACGACGGATGATCCGGTAGACGATTTGCAGTGGCACAAAAAGCTGGCGGCGGATGCAGGCTTTACGGTTCAGGTTCTGCCGACCTTCCGCCCGGAAAAGGCGCTGAACATCGTTGACCCCGGCTATCCTGCTTATCTGGAAAAGCTGGGCACGGCGGTAAACGCCACCATCCGCACAATTGACGGCCTCAAGCAGGCGCTGGCGCAGCGCGTGGCATACTTTGCCGAGGCGGGCTGCCGCCTGTCCGATCACTCGTTTGGCTCGCCGGATTTCACGGTCTGGGACGAGGCCGCAGCAGAAAGCGCGATGCGCAAGGCGCTGGCAGGAGAAATGCCGACCGATCACGAGGTCGCGGCTTACCAGTCGCTGATGATGGATTTCCTCGGCGCGCAGTACGCTGACCGCGGCTGGGCTATGCAGCTGCACATGGGTGCTATCCGCAACCTGAATACCAAGCTGTATCGCGCATTCGGCGCGGATGCGGGCGGCGACTCGATCGGCGACACCATGACCGCAGCTTCTCTGGCGGCGCTGCTCGACCGACTGGCGATACGGGATAAGCTGCCTAAGACCATTCTGTACACGCTCAATGCGGCGGATAACGACAAGCTGATCGCTGCGGCGGGCTGCTTCCAGGATGATACCGCCGCGGGCAAGATCCAGTTCGGCTCGGCATGGTGGTTCAACGATCATTACGACGGCATGATCGCCCAGATGAAGAGCCTGGCGAACATCGGTGTGCTCAGCCGCTTTATCGGTATGCTGACCGATTCCCGTTCGTTCCTGTCCTATCCGCGTCACGAATATTTCCGCCGCATTCTGTGCAATCTGGTTGGCGGCTGGGTGGCGGATGGCATGGCGCCGGCGGATTACAACCTGCTCGGCGGCATGATCGAGGACATCTGCTTTAATAATGTTTGGAAATATATCGGTTTAGACCGATAATAAGGAGGAAATCCCCTATATGAAACTATCATTCCGTTGGTATGGCGAGTCCGACCCGGTTTCTCTGGAGTATATTTCGCAGATTCCGGGCATGCGTTCGATCGTCTCGGCTGTATATGATGTAAAGCCGGGCGAAGTATGGCCGGAGGAGAGCCTTGCCAAGATGAAGGAGCAGTGCGAGGCGCACGGTCTGGTGTTCGATGTGGTCGAATCCATTCCGGTGTCCGAGGATATCAAGCTCGGCACGGACAAGCGCGACGAGCATATCGAGGTTTACTGTGAAAACATCCGCCGCTGCGCGAAGTACGGCGTTAAGTGCGTGACCTACAACTTCATGCCGGTCTTTGACTGGACGCGCACCCAGCTGGATAAGAAGGCGCCGGACGGCTCGACCAGCCTTGTCATGTACTGGGAGCAGCTGAAGGGTCTTGACCCCTTGAAGGATGACATCAACCTGCCTGGCTGGGACGCCAGCTACACGCAGGATCAGGTGCGCGACCTGATCCGCGCTTATGGCGAGCTGGGCGAGGAAGGCCTGTGGAAGAATATCGGGGTGTTCCTCAAAAAGGTCATCCCGGTTGCCGAAGAATGCGGTATCGTCATGGCGCTGCATCCGGATGATCCCCCGTATCCGATCTTCGGCCTGCCGCGCGTTATCACCTGTGAAAAGAACCTCGACCGGTATCTGTCCATCGTCGATTCGCCGTCCAATGCGTTGTGCCTGTGCACCGGCTCGCTGGGCTGCGCGAAGTTCAACGACATCCCGAAGATGGTGCGCAAGTATTCTTCCATGAACCGCATCGGTTTCATGCACATGCGTAATGTCAAGATCATGGAGGACGGCTCGTTCGAGGAGCGTGCGCATCTGTCCACTTGCGGCAGCCTCGATATGTATGAGATCGTCAAGGCGCTGGTCGAGACCGGGTTTGACGGCTATGTGCGTCCCGACCACGGCCGCATGATCTGGGGCGAGACCGGCAAGCCGGGTTACGGCTTGTATGACCGCGCGCTGGGCGCTTCTTACCTCAACGGCCTGTTTGAGGCTTGCGAAAAGGCGCTGGCGAAGTAAGAGAAACGTATCACACAGTTGGAACAGAAAGGAATGATCCCTGTGAAACTTTGTCTGGAAGCGTTGCAGGATAAGGCGGCGTGGGAAGCCGTTGGTGTCAAGCTGCCGCAGTTTGACGTGCAGAACATGCGTGCGCAGACCGCCGAGACGCCGGTTTGGGTGCATTTTGGCGCGGGCAACATTTTCCGCGGCTTTGTGGCGATGCTGCAGCAGCGGCTGCTGAACGAGGGCGAGGCAACCTGCGGCATCATCGCGGGCGATACCTTTGACTATGACATCATCAAGAAGATTTACAAGCCGCACGATGAGTTGACCATGATGGTTGGCCTCAAGCCGGACGGCACGACTGAACGTGAAATCGTCGCGTCCATCGCGGACAGCGTATGCGCGGACAGCACGGACGCCGCCGAGATGGAAAAGCTGCGTAAGATTTTCGTAAATCCGTCTTTGCAGCTGGTCAGTTTCACGATCACCGAAAAGGGCTACGCGCTGCGCAACATTCAGGGCGAGCTGATGCCGGTGGTCGTCGAGGACATGAAGGCAGGTCCGTCCGGTGCGCGCCATGCGATGAGTATGGTTGCAGCCCTGATGTACGAGCGCTATAAGGCGGGTGCGTACCCGATCGCGCTGGCCAGCATGGACAACTGCTCGCACAACGGCGAAAAGCTGCGCGGCAGTGTGCTTGAGGTTGTTGAGGCGTGGAAGCAAAACGGCCTTGTGGACGACGGCTTTGTCGCCTACATGCAGGACGAAAAGCGCGTGGCGTTCCCGTGGAGCATGATCGACAAGATCACCCCGCGCCCGGCGAAGGAAGTGGAAAACGCGCTGCTGGCAGACGGCATCGAGGATATGGAGCCGATCGTCACCAGCCGCAACACCTTCATCGCGCCGTTTGTCAACGCGGAAATCCCGCAATATTTGGTGGTCGAGGACAACTTTCCGAACGGCCGTCCGGCGCTCGAAAAGGCGGGTGTCTATATGACCGACCGTGAAACGGTCAACAAGACCGAGCGCATGAAGGTCACAACTTGCCTGAACCCGCTGCACACCGCACTGGCGGTTTACGGCTGCCTGCTGGGCTATACCAGCATCGCTGCCGAAATGCAGGACGCTGAACTCAAGCGCCTGATCGAGCATATTGGCTACGACGAGGGTATGCCGGTCGTGACCGACCCGGGCATCATCAAGCCCGCGGACTTCATCGCGGAGGTTGTCGGTCAGCGTTTCCCAAACCCGTTCATTCCGGATACGCCGCAGCGCATCGCAACCGATACCTCCCAGAAGATCCCGATCCGCTTCGGTGAAACCATCAAGAGCTATATCGCATCCAGTGAGCTGGACGTCAAGAGCCTGACGTTCATTCCGCTCGCGATCGCAGGTTGGCTGCGTTATCTGCTTGGCGTGGACGACAAGGGTGAGAAGATGGAAGTCTCCTCCGACCCGATGCTTGAAACCTTGCAGCAGCAGCTGGCGGGTATCGAGCTGGGCAAGCCCGAGAGCGTAGGCGACAAACTGCGCCCCATCCTGTCCAATGAGGCGGTCTTTGCTGCCGATCTGGTGGCAAACGGTCTGGCTGACAAGATCGAAACCATGTTCGGCAAGCTGATTGCCGGCCCGGGCGCGGTACGCGCCACCTTGCAGGAGTACCTGCGCGACTGATTGTTAAGCTTTTTTGATTGCCTAAATCTCCCAAAATGCGCCGCAAACGATGGTTTGCGGCGCATTTTTGCAGTATTTGGAAGTTGTTGAGTTAGGTATAGACAACTTTTGCTGTTTTGTTAAATTCTTGTAAAGTACACAAAAGAAACACAAAGCGCTGTTTGGAATGCACAACATCCGACCATCGTCGCATGCAAAGTAGCTGTGCAATAGGCAGGGTTTTGAGAAATGCACAGCAAAAAGATGCACAAGAATCAAGTTGCATATTCCTCTCTTTTCAGCTATTATAAATAAATCATAAGAGCCGGAGGACATCCCTTCGGAGAAAACGAAGGCAAAGGAGAGAGAATTATGAAGAGACGACTCAGTTTATCCAAGCGGCTGCTCAGTTTGCTATTGGCCATTTTGATGGTTATGACGCTGCTGCCGGCTGCGCTCGCAGCGGAGGAAGCGAAATTCGTCATCGGGCCGTATCTGCTCGCGCCGAAAACGAACAGTATGGTTGCCGTGTGGGAGACGGATACCGGCGATGCGTCCACAATTCGGTGGGGCACGGACGCAAATGCGCTGGGTGAGGCCATCACCGTCGAGCGCGATCCCTCTGCGCCCGCCTACGGCGGCGCGCAGACCAACATTTTCCGGTACAAATTTACCGATTTGGAGCCGGGCGCGCGGTATTATTATGAGGTGACGCTCGCAGGCGGCGCAAGCTGCAAGGGCACCTTCCGCACGCTGGAGGAAAATCCGGAAGAGGTGCGCTACATCTCGATCACGGATACGCACAAGTTTGATACCAAGGGCACGTTTGATCAGGCGGTTGCCGATTACGATCCCGCCTTTATCATCCATGGCGGCGATATGGTGGAAGGCACCGGCACGCAGAAGGAGCAGTATGCGTTCTGGTTCAACAGCGGCGAGTTTATCCACAATTATCCGGTGGTTTACGCTTGCGGCAACCATGATTTCAGCGATTATTTTGATATGTATGTCATCGACACCCAGACCGAGGAATACGGCTCGGTGGTCGAGGGCAACATCGCCTTTGATTACGGCGATATACACTTTAACCTCATGGACAGCAATCCGTGGGCGCTGTTCCAGATGAACGCCGAGACTTCGGGCGGACAGATGGACGCGGCAACTGCGGACAAGATCGAAAAGTCCGTGCAGTGGCTCAAGGACGATCTGGCCAAGAATCAGGACAAGAAGTTCCGTATTCTGGTCATGCATCACCCCATCTCCGACCCGTACACCAAGCAGCACATCGCGTCGGTGGCTGAGGAAGGCCATGTCGATATGATGCTGGCAGGCCATACGCACAGCTATGCCCGCGCGGTATCCGATGATTCGACCGTGGGCGCAGGCACGATCTACCTGACGCATCAGGATTCGCGTGCGGTCAGCGCCAAGGGCAGCTATATGACCCATACCGTCAAGGGCGACGTGCTAACCACGTCCAACATGGCGGAGGGCAAGGTTGTCGGCACGACCGTAACCGCAGTTGCCAAGCAGCAGCTGTCGTACTCGGATGTGTCCATCCAGTCCGGTCCGGTGCCTTGCAACAGCGAGATCGAGATTTCCGCAACCGTCAAGAACGATGGCAAGGGCCTCGCGGCAGCGGTCATTCCGGTGGACGATAACGGCACCATGAAGTACATTTACGGCGAACTGGTCAGCGACAGCGGCGTGTCCACCTCGGGCGAGCCGGTGCGCGTCGAGTCCAATGACGTTAAGACGATTGATCCCGGCGAGTCGGTTGAGCTGCGCGGCACGGTGCAGCTGACCACGATCGGCACACATACCTTAAAGGTCGGCGGCAAGACCCAGACCGTACAGGTCGATTTCCGTCCCGCGACCTTCTCGTATACCAACGTCCGCACCAAGCTGGGCGATGGGGAGATCAGCGATATCAACAGCGATGTGCTGCACATTAAGGCGGATGTGACCAACATCGGCAATGAAGCCGGTACCGCGACCGCAACGCTTTATATCGACGATAAGGCGATCGAAAGCAAGCAGTACAGCATCGAGGCAGGCGGCGTCAAGACCTGCGAATTCACCTATCAGTTTGAAAAGTCCGGCGATTTCAAGGTACGCATCGGAGATTCCGCGGTGCAGACCGTGTCCATCGAAGGCTCGATTCAGGGCATGCCGATGGTAAAGGATAAGTCCGGCATGGGCAACAACGGCTATCTGCACGGCGCGCCCACGCTCGGCACGGATGAGAACGGCAAGGGCACGATCATCCTCGACGGCGATAAGGACTATGTCGAAATTCCGGATAACGGCAACTTCACGATCGATGACGGCATCACCGGCATGGTTTGGGCAAAGCTGCCGGACTGCTCGGGCACCGGCATCGACACGCTGACCCCGACCGGCCGCGACCACAATCCGCTGATGACCAAGGGCGTGTCGATCGGCTGGGGCACCAACTATCTGTACCGCATGGCCGTGCGCGCAACCGGCAAGGTGACGGTCGGCATCGGCTTTGACAACGACAACGGCGAGTTCTTCTGGAACGACGATGACGCGGACGACAACGCAGGCATCAAGAAGGGCGAGTGGGTGCAGTATGTCGGCGGCTTTGACCGCACGACCGGCGGCGACTCGTACCAGAATAAGTATCATTCCGGCCATATCGACGCTCCCGCGTTCGATTCCGAGATCAAGAACTGGCCGGGCGCTTCCACCTATATCGGCTTTTCGTATACCGGTGCGCTGCTGACCAACCGCGGCCGCGGCATTGACCGCACCATGCTCGCGGGCGAGATCTCGCAGGCGCGCCTGTATCAGAGCAAGCTGACCGAAAGCGAAGTCGCTTCCGTACACGACAATCCGTCGGCAGCCGGCCCGAAGAGCAGCGATATGGTGCTCTGGCTGGACTTCGATCCGTCCAACATCGTGCAGACCGGTACGCACACCACCGAATGGGTGCAGGTATCCGGTGCACCCGAATCGCTGGCCTATGACGCAGTGATCGAAGGCGATTCCAAGATCGACGCAACCGTTGAGTTCTCGCAGGATGGCAAGACGGTTTCCGCTTCCAAGCAGTTTGCGCTGGCAAACGGCACGGGCACGATCGACCTGACCGGTGCAGGCGAGGGCGCTTACATGCGCATCGTCACCAAGTTCACCTCGGATCTGGGCACGGATGCAAGCTATCTGCCGGTTCTGAACACCTATACGCTCAAGGCAGGCAACGAGACTTCGTGGAACACCTGGGCGGACTGGAAGAAGGGCACCTTTGCTGACGGCGCAGGCCATCAGTCCGCGGATGTTTACCGCGCACTGTCCGCTGATTTCGACGACTACTCCGGCACAGTAGACGAAGGCACGCCGGTCGAGCCGACTGAACCGACCACACCGGGCGGCGAACTCGGCTGGGATGTTCCGTCCGGTTACTGGGCGGCAGAGACCATCCAGAAGCTGATTGACCTTGGTATCGTCAAGGGCGATGGCGACGGCAGCGTGCGGCCGGAAGACCGCATCACGCGCGAAGAGGTTGCCTCCCTGCTGGTAAATGCGCTGGATATTGAGCCGGTCGCAGATGCGACGGTTGATCCCGCGGACAATTCCTCCAAGTGGGCAGCGGGCGTGCTGCAGGCGGCGAAGGACGCTGGTATCATGCAGGGCGATGAAAACGGTCATATGAACGGTCTGGATAACGCGACGCGCGCAGAAGTGGCTGTTATGATTGCCCGCGCGGCAAAGATTTCGTCGGATGACCTGACCGTTCTGGACAAGTTCTCCGACGCGAGCGAGATCCCGGGCTGGGCACAGCCCTCGATCGCGGGTCTGGTGTCTCAGGGCAAGATGAACGGCTATGAGGACAGCACGCTTCGCATGAACAACCTGATTATCCGTGCAGAGGCATTCCAGCTTCTGTCGGGCATTCTGGCAGCATAACAGGCGCGGCTCTGAACGTGGAGAGATAACCGCTTTCTGCTCATAAAAACAGAAGAAAAATGCGTTTCCGAATTCGGAAACGCATTTTTTATGAGATTTTTTGATTATGCCAGATAAGGTGCCGCGATGCGGTCAATGCCCTCGGGATCGCTCTCGCGCCATGCGGCAAAGTCCATGCCGGAAGCGGCAACGGTCTTGCCCAGCTCAACCAAAAATGCGGGGATTTTGCTTTCGAGGATGGCGCCCAGTTCGCGGCCCATTGCTTCCTTGCCCTGCTGGTCGCAGCCGCCGACGAACAGCGTAAACGCGGACTGCGGCTTGCCGTCCACCAGCTTGGATGCGCCGCGGAAGCCGATCGAGCCGGTCTGGTGCGTACCGCACGAGGAAGCGCAGCCGGAAACGTGCATCTGGGGCAGCGCGCCGTCCGGCAGATTTGCTTCGCGCACAGCCGCAACACAAGCCGCAAGTAAGCCCTGCGAGTCGCGCATGCCGACCTGACAGGTTGCACCGCCGATGCAGCTGACCGAGGTTTCAAACAGCGAGCGGGCGCTGTCTGCCGTTGCAGCAAGCACCTTTTCCGCTTCGGCACCGGTCAGGTTGACGATATAGGCGGCTTCATCGGGCGCAAGGCGCAGCTCCGCGTCCTGCATTTCCTGCAGAAGATCGCTCAGCGCGCACAGCGTTTCCGGGGCGGGCTGTCCGCCGATCGGATGCCAGACAACGGTATACAGGCCGGGCTGCTTCTGTTCGAGCACGCGCGGGCCGCTGGCCGTCGTGCCGTCGCCGGTCTTGGTGATCGTCTGCGGCTCGACCGAAAGGGTCAAATCTTCGCCCGAGGCATAGACCTCGTCCAGCTTTTCGTGGAACGCCTTGGCATAGTTTTCCGGTCCGCCCAGCGTCTCCACCATATAGCGGGTGCGTGCCTTGGCGCGGTTTTCATAGTTGCCGTAAGCGCGGAAGGTCAGCCACATGGCCTTGATATAATACAGGATCTGCGTGGGCTCGATTGCTTCACCGACCTTGACGCCAAAGCGCGGGTTGTTGCCCAGACCGCCCGCACTGTATACATCGAACTTGACATCCGGGCGTGCGACAAAGCCGAGGTCGCGGTAGGTCGCGTGCGTCAGGTTAGCCGGGGAGTTGGAAAAGCCGACTTTGAGCTTGCGCGGCATTTTTTCGGCCTTGATAAAGCCCAGCAGGTAATTGCTTGCGGCTTCCGCCCACGGCAGGGTATCGAAATACTCGTCCTTCTGCACGCCGGAAAGTGGCGAGCACATGACGTTGCGTGGGAAGTCGCCGCCGCCGCCCATGGTCACAATGCCCGCGTCGAGCGCCTGCTCCATGATGGCGCATACCGTGTCTTGATCCAGGTCGTGCAGCTGGATGGTCTGGCAGGTGGTGAAGTGCGCGCGCGGCACGGTATGGGTGCGCAGCATCTGCGCAACGAACGCCAGCTTGTCGCGGGTCACGCGGCCCGCGGGCATGCGCAAACGGAGCATACTGGCCTTGCCGCCCTTCTGGGCATAGCTTCCGTAGTAGCCGGAAAAGCCCTTGTATTCGGCGAGCTTGATCTCGCCTGCATAAAACGCCGCGGTCTTTTCGCGGAAAGCGGGCAAGTCCGCCTTCCAGGTTTGGGGATTGATGGTGTTCATGAATATCCTCCTTGTGATTCTCCAAGCAAAGGCTGACCCGTGCGACGACACGCGGCGGGGAAGCCGATCATCTGAATTTCATTATACGATATTTTACCTCTAAAGACAATTTATACGCAGTCATTTCCTCAGATTTTTCAAAAAGCATAGAAAATCCCCGGAACGCAGCAGAATACCAGCATTCCGGGGATATAAAGAGAGGGAGACTAATTTTCAATCAGCAGGACGGAAAGATCATTCACGTTGGTGCCGGTCGCGCCCGTGACAATCAAGCCGCCGCAAGCGCGCAGCGCATGGTAGGCATCGTTGTCGGCTAACACTTGCGGGATCGAAATACCCTGTGCGCGCAAGGTATCGTAGGTAGAACCATCGACATATCCGCCCGCTGCGTCGGTTGGGCCGTCTGTTCCGTCCGAGCCGACCGAGAACACGGCTGCGCCTGCAAGGCCGCGCAGCCCTTCGGCAGCGGCAAGCGCCAGCTCCTGATTGCGGCCGCCTTTCCCATGACCGGTTAGGCGCACGACCGTCTCGCCGCCTGCGAGAAAGGCGCGCTTTTCGCCGCGTCCGGCGTAATGCTGCGCGATATTGGCGAGGAAGATGCCCGCGTCGCGTGCGGTACAGCAGAGCGATTCGGTGAGGATTTCCACGCGGTAGCCAAGCGCGGCGCAGGCTTCGGCTGCATGGCGGCACAGTATGGAGACGCCGCCGATCACCCGGTTATGCACATGGGGAAGCGCCTGCGGCAGTGGCTGCGCAAGACAGGCGCGCGCCTGCGTGGACAGCGGCAGTTTATAGCGTTCCGCGATGGGCAGTGCAGAGTCACCGGCGGTGGCGTCGACCGCGCTCAGGCCGGAGGCAATGGTATCCGGTTTGTCGCCCAGCACATCGCTGAGCAGCAGCGCCTCCACATGAGCGGGCGCGCAGTGCGCTGCAAGCCGTCCACCTTTGACTGCGCTCAGCCGCTTGCGCACGGTGTTGATTTCCGTGATGTCTGCGCCAGAGGCAAGCAGCCTTTGCGTGATGTGCTGTAATTCGTCCAGTTCGATCCGCGGAAGCTCGAACAGCGCCGAGCCGCCGCCCGAAATCAAAAGCAGTACGGTGTCCTGCGCGGTGAGGTTTTGGGTCAGCAAAAGCGCACGCTGCGCCGCGCGCACCGAATTTTCGTCCGGCACGGGGTGACCGGCCTCGATGATCTCGATGCCGTCGAGCGGGCCTTCTCTGTGGCCGTATTTGGTGACGACAAGACCTGCGGAAATTTGCTTGCCGAGCGCTTGCTGCGCGGCTTGCGCCATGCGCCACGCGGCTTTGCCGACAGCCAGCACATTTGCATTGGGACCATTCGTATAATCTGGAACTGTTTCCGGATAAACCGATTTATGTGCAGGCGGAAGAGGTGCGCGCGGCACTCACGCCCATACCCTGCGAGGAGCATAATTACAATGTCAAGGATGGCAACGGCCTGCCGCAGTGGCTTGCCGGATTTGAAGCAATGGTGCAGCTGGAGGGCGATTTCCAGTTGGCAGATGGGCTGCGCATTGTGACATTGCCCGGCCACAGTCCGGGATTGCATGGCCTGCTGGTGGATACGGCAGAGGATCGGTATCTGTTGGCCAGCGATCACTATCCACTGATCGAAAATTATGAAAAAGGGATTCCGGCAGGCAGCCACACCAGCTTGTATCAATGGTATGACAGCCATAAGAAAGTGCTCGAACTGGCAGATCATGTCTTGCCGGGACATGATGATTATGTGTTGCGCCGGCAGATATACGGAAATACCCCATAACAATCAAAAAAGCGCGGCCAGCGTTCCCAGAGGGAATGCTGGCTGCGCCTTTTTATGGTCGTATGAGTAAAGAAAAGGAAAGCTCAGGGTTCTTCTTCCATGCGTTTGAGATAACGCCATAAGGTGGCACGGCTGATGCCCAAGCGTTCGGCGGCCGCCTGACGGTTGTCGCCGGTCTCCTCCAGTGCTTTTCGGATTTTCGCAGTATCGATCGTATTGGCGGACCGGCGAGAGGGACTGCTGGCGGTGTTCATGGTGTGGATGCTATGTGACAGCAGCTGCGAGACAAAGTCGGCTTCAATACTGCTGCTGTGGCAGAGAACCACCATGCGTTCGCAAAAGTTTTGCAGCTCGCGGATGTTGCCGGGCCAAAGCTGTGCACTCAGCAATTCTGCTGCATCCGGTTCAAGGGGAAGTGGTTCCCGTCCGGCACGCTGGCAAAACCGGGAGATGAATTGCTCGGCCAGCAAGGGAACATCCCCTTTGCGCTCCCGCAGCGGCGGCAAACGGAAGTCCAGAACATCAATTCGATATAATAAATCCTCACGAAACAGCCCTTTTTTCACCTGCGTATACAGGTCTTTGTTGGTGGCGCAAATGACGCGCACATCGACACGGATGACTTTATCATCGCCCAAACGCATCACTTCGCGTTCCTGCAGGACACGCAGTAAGCGACCCTGCAAAGCCAGAGGGATTTCGGATATTTCATCCAGAAAAATAGTGCCGCGATGGGCCTGCTCAAATAAGCCGAGCTTGCCGTTTTTGTTTGCGCCGGTAAATGCGCCTGCTACATAGCCGAATAATTCGCTTTCCAGCAGGTTTTCGGGCAACGCAGCGCAGTTGATCGCAACAAAGGGTTGTGCACTGCGGCTGCTGGCATTGTGGATGGATTGCGCGAACAGTTCCTTACCGGTGCCGCTCTGGCCGATGATGAGAATATCGGAAGCGGTGGACGCATAGGCCTTGGCGGTATCAATCGCTGCTTGCAGTGCGGGAGAAACGCCGACAATGGACTCAAATGTGTATTTGGCGATATGCCCACGCTCATAGATCTTGCCGCGCAGCTTGATTTCTGTTTCTTGCAGCTGTGTTGCATTGAGAAACGCCAAAACGCAGCCGACTTCCTCCCCATGCAGCAGCAGCGCCACCTTTTTGAAAGAAAGGTGTGTGTTGCCGTAGGGGACGATTTCATCAATATAGGATTGACTGCTGCAAACCGCCGCAGTGATGCGCGGCGCGTGCAATACATCCTGAATATGCATCCCGATATACCAGTTCCCGGGTGCAAGGTTGAGAATCTTTTGCGCAGCGGTGGATAGTGCGGTAATGCGATGGTCCTTGTCCAGCGAAATGAGGCCTTCAAAGGCATTATCCAGCATGGCCTGATTGCTTAAAACAAATTCCCGGTTGCGGCGGCTGGTCACACCCAGCTGCCGGGCAGACATGAGCGCGTTCCAGATCGAGTCATGGCTGGAGCAGAGCAGGGTATGATGTACGCCGAAGTTTTCCGCATAAATGCAGCCGCGAATGCCGCCAATAATAACCTGGCAGCCGCTCGAAACGGCCTGCTCCACGTTGCGGTAAATCTCTTCTTCGGTGTTTTCCTTGAGATAGAAA
Source organism: uncultured Agathobaculum sp. (assembly GCF_944380975.1). Classification (GTDB taxonomy): domain Bacteria; phylum Bacillota; class Clostridia; order Oscillospirales; family Butyricicoccaceae; genus Agathobaculum. Next base: position 24,858 of record NZ_CALWJK010000007.1, read on the forward strand.
ATTTTGCAGTTAATTTTGAAAAATTCCAGAATACGGTCCAAGCCCTCGAACATATTAGGCGAGCCGATAACCGCCGCCGGAAGGTCGCCAAACCGTTCCCGCACCGCAAAAATGGTTTGCAGAATGTCATTTGCACTGATCATCAGTTCGATTACTGGGATGTGAAAATGCTTGTGCTGTAAGTCGTAAGCCGTGCCGCCTCGAGCGATGATGACATCGGCATCCGGGTTGCTGCTGAGAAATTCCTGCGTTGTGCTGGCTTGCGTGACGGTCAATTCATAGCGGTCTTCGGAGGGGGTGAGCTGCTCCTGCTGTTCGATTTCGTCCCATACCTGACAGACCAGTTCAGTCATTTCTTCGAACGGAACAATCATCAATATTTTGATCAAGGCTGAACCTCCTGTCGGTGTGTGAAATGTTTCTTGAAACGGTGTTTCTGCAAAGGTGAAACGCTTTCTTCGAATATACTGCAACGCAGAAAAAAAAGTCAACATGCGGTGTGGTTGGTTTATGCAGAACGACGATAAAAACAGACACAATTTTGTAAAAAGGCTTTTTTCTTTGCAACGATCAGTTTGGCACGGGTTTTGCGTCTCTAAAGGAACAGATGAAAAAAGGGAGTGGGTGGCACTTGATGAAAACACGTGTGCTGGTTGACTCTGCTTTGTCGGATTCCGGACGGCAATATTTGCTGGATCGATATTATGAACTCGTTGTTGCGCCGGAGGATATGGACAGCCAAGCCAATATGGCGCAATCCTGTGATGCCATGCTGCTGCATCAGGGGACTTGGTCGCGTGAGCGCCTGCAGCAGGCAGGGACACGGTTAAAGGTGATTTGTGTTCCGGGGGTTGCCGCTGATCCTGTCGACTTATCTGCCGCAAGCGCCTTGGGAATCTGGGTGGTGGACAGTGATGCGGCAGGGGTGGAATCCCGGGCCGAGTATGAGATTGCCTTATTGCTGTCCTGCTGCAAGCAGATCGTCCGGATGGACTATTTGGTGCATTCGCAGAATACAGCGGCATATTCCCCTGCGGGCAATACCGAACTGCGCGGCAAAAAAATTGGTTTCATCGGATGGGATGAAACGGCAGCGCTGGTGGCGCATAAATGCAGGCTTGCCTTTGAAATGGAAAGCTGCTGTCTGCCGCAGAACCAGCTGCAAATGCTGCCGGCGACAGTCGGCCGCTGCAGCAGTATGGAAAGATTACTGGCGGAATCCGACTTTGTTTGTATTCACGCTGCGCTTCGGCCCGGGATGTTGGACCATGCCTGCTTTTGCCGCATGAAGCCGACCGCATACCTGATTTGCATTGCAAATGAGTGGGCGCTCAATTGCTCCGATCTATGCGATGCACTTTGGCAGGAAATGCTGGCTGGGGCGGCGGTCGGACAGGGCGTGCGGCAGCAGCCAAGCGGAGAACAGTTATGGCAGCAACCGGGTGTGGTCCCCGTTTTGCCGCTGTCTTACTACACCTATGAAGCGCTCAACCGGATGGACCTGTTTGCCGCGCAGGCAGTGGATACCATTCTTTGCGGGCATCCGATCCCGGAATTGCGTACCCATCCGGAAACGCCGCGCATCCGATTATACCGCGAAGGTTATCAGGGAAAAGCCTAAGGCCAAGATCTGTTTTCCTATGGCCGATGGTTTTTAATAAAGAAAATAATAGGAGGAATACTATGTTTCAGCTACCAAAAATCACCGATAAAATTGCTGCCGGCAAGATTCCGGTTGGCTCACATGTTGGCTTTGACAGCCCGTTTCTGACCGAAGCGCTCGCAGGCTGCGGCTTCGACTTTATCTGGATCGACGCGGAGCACTCCGCAATCGACAAAAAGGATATCCAGAACCACCTGCTCGCGTGCCGCGCGGCGGGTGTGGCTGGTATTGTGCGCGTGCCGTGGAACGATCATGTGTTTATCAAGAGAGTGCTCGCTATGGGCGCGGACGGCATCATCGTGCCGATGGTTCGTTCGCTGGAGGAGGCGAAAACCGCTGCGGCGGCGACGCACTATCCGCCGAACGGCGTGCGCGGCATGGGAACGCGCCGTGCAGTCAACTACTCAATGTGGGATAAGGCAGAGTACACCGCCAATGAGGACAAGCATATCTGGACGATCGTGCAGATCGAGCATGTCGATGTGGTCAAGGACCTCGAAGCGATTGCGGCACTGCCAGGCATTTCGGGATTTGTCATCGGCCCGAACGATTACGCCATGAGCATGAATACGCAGGAGCATCGTTATACGGCTGCGTCCCCCGAAGCCAAGGCGGAGTTTGATAAAATCGGTGCGATCCTGCGCAAGACCGGCAAGCCCTTTGGCGTATCCGGCGCATACAGTGAGCAGTTCGTCAAGGACTGGATCGGTCGCGGCGCAAACTGGCTGTGCATGAATTTTGATTTCAATTACATCGTCAACGGCGGCAAGGCGGTGCTCAAGGGCACGCACGAGACGCTGGATGCATTGGGACAGGCATACTAAGGAGGGCGGAAAACGTCTGCCATCCTCAGATAAGGAGGGTTTCATGTTCGAAGAACAAAGGATACAGGATATTGCCCGTCAGATTCGCCGCGATATTGTGACGATGACACATGAGGCGGGTTCGGGGCATCCGGGCGGCTCGCTTTCCGCAGCCGACCTGCTGGCAGCGCTTTATTTCACCGACCAGTTCCGCTGCGACTCGGGCAACCCGGATTGGGAAGAGCGCGACCGCTTTATCCTATCCAAGGGACATACCGCGCCAGTCCTGTACAGCGTGCTCGCACGGCGGGGCTTTTTCCCGCCGGAGGAGCTGCTGACGCTGCGCAAATTGGATTCGCGCTTGCAGGGACATCCCAAGAAGGGCGCAACGCCCGGACTGGACTGCTCTTCCGGTTCACTCGGACAGGGGCTTTCGGTTGCAAACGGCATCGCATATGCGCTGCGCCGCCGCGGCTCGGACGCGCGCGTCTATTGCCTGATGGGCGACGGTGAATTGCAGGAAGGACAAGTCTGGGAGGCGGCGATGTTCGCGCCTCAGCATGGTCTGGATAACGTGTGCGCCATTGTCGATTACAACAACGTGCAGCTTGACGGTAAGGTGGACGAAATCAAGGACGTTTATCCGCTGCGCGAGAAGTGGGAAGCGTTCCGCTGGAATGTGATCGAAGCGGACGGGCACAATGTGCGCGAGATGTACGAAGCATATCAGGCGGCGCGTGCCTGCAAGGGAAAACCCACGGTCATTCTGGCGCGCTGCGTCAAGGGAAAGGGCGTTTCCTATATGGAAAACAGCGCCAAGTGGCATGGAACTGCGCCGAATGACGAAGAATATCAGCGGGCGATGGCGGAATTGGAGGTGCAGGCATGAAGGATACTCCAATGCGCGCCGGCTACGGCAAAGCCATTCTGGAGCTGAGCCAAAAGCACGAGGACGTGATGGTACTGGACGCAGACGTGGCCAAATCCACCCGTTCCGAGTGGGTGAAAAAGGAAAATCCGTCACATTTTCTGGATTGCGGTATCTCTGAGCAGGATATGGTCGGCACGGCGTCCGGCATGGCGCTGGCGGGACTGACCCCGTTTGTCTCGACCTACGGTGTGTTTCTTGCGGGACGCGCGTGGGATCAGATACGCAACACGGTCTGCTATAACCATCTGAACGTCAAGCTCGCGGGCGCGCACGGCGGCATTTCGGTCGGTCCGGACGGCGCCACCCATCAGGCGCTCGAGGATGTAGCGCTCATGCGCACGCTGCCGGGTATGACGGTGGTCGTGCCGTGCGACGCGATCGAAACCTATAAGGCGACCATGGCGCTGTATGATACGGCAGGCCCGTGCTATATCCGGTTCGGACGTGAAGCCGTGCCCGTGGTGACCAATGACGACACGCCGTTTATCCTTGGAAGAAATAGACTGGTACAGGATGGCACGGATGTGGTATACTTGGCCAACGGTTATCTGGTGCATCAGGCGATGCGGGCGGCGGAAAAACTGGCAGAAGAAGGAATTTCCGCGCGTGTGGTCGATGTGCATACGGTCAAGCCGCTCGACCGTGAGGACGTGATCCGTCACGCCTCCGAGACCGGCGCGGTCGTCACCTGCGAGGAGCATCAGATCGCGGGCGGCCTTGGCGGCGCGGTGTGCGAAGCACTTGCAGAAAGCGTATGCGTGCCGGTCGAGCGTATCGGCGTGCGGGACAGCTTTGGCGAGTCCGGCACACCGGAGGAACTGATTGAGAAGTATGGCCTTGGCGTGGATGCGCTGTGTGAGGCGGCGCGCCGCGCGATTGCCAGAAAATGATAAGTAAGGAAGCGGGGAGGGACTGGCATGAGAATGGATGCGAAGCAGGAACTGGCGCAAAAGCAGACGCTTTCGCAGGCACAGGTGCAGTCCCTCCATGTGCTTTCCATGACGGGGGACGAGCTGGAGCAGTTTGTGCAGCGCGAGGTGGAGGATAATCCGCTGCTCGAGCAACCGGATTGCACGGTGGCACCTGTATTGCAGACGGGTGGCTGCCGCGTCTCCCTTTCCCGTGCTTCCGGTGAGGAGGAGCCAGCCTATCGCGACATCCCGGCGCCGGAACGCACCAGCCTGCGCGACCATCTGCGCGGCCAGCTGGATGAACGGGCTTTGACCGCGGCGGAGCGGCGGTGCCTGTATTATCTGATTGATTCGCTGGACGGACAGGGTTTTCTGGATGTGAGCGCGCAGGAAGCGGCCAGTGTGCTGCAATTAGACCCGCTGCTGGCGACGCGGTGCGTGGAACGGCTGCGCTCGCTCGACCCGCCGGGTGTGGGCGCGCGCGATCTAGGCGATTGCCTGTCCCTGCAGCTTAGGCGCGCGGGCAAAAGCAACGCCGCGTTTGAAACACTGCTGCAAGGCTATCTGGAGGATCTGGCGGCAGGACACTTTCAAAAGATCACCCAAAAAACCGGTATCTCGCGGCTGATCCAGCACCGTTGTCTGGAGGCGATCCGTTCTTTGAACCCGCATCCGGCAGCTGCGTTCAGCGAGGAGACCGTAGGGTATGTGGTGCCGGATCTGATTTGTGAGTATGTGGACGGTGAATGGCTGATCCAGATCAACGACCGTTGGATGGGTTCGGTCGGCATTTCCACCATGTATGAGCGCTTGCTGCGCGCGGACAACAGTCAGGCGGTGCGGGAGTATTACAGCGAGCGGTTGGCAAGGGCACGGTTTGTGATTTCCTGTATCGAAAAACGGCGTGTTACGCTGCTAAACATCTGCTGCGTCTGCGGGCGCACGGCAAAGGGCGTTGCTTTGGCAGCGCCCTTTGCCGTTTTTCTGTCCGGTTGACAAACCACAGTCCGAACGATACAATGTCACATATTGCAAGCAGAAAGGGGGAAGCGGCATGGCACATCGCCACGCACACGGGCCGCGTTCGATTGACCGGCTGGCGTATCAGTCCGGCATGCGCGGTTGGAATCCAGTGTTTAAGACAGTGCTGGCGGTCGGCACGCTGGTGCTCTGCCTCGCCGCCGACCGCCCAGCGGTATCCGCAGCAGTCATCCTCGCGTTAGCGGCGCTGCAAAAGGGCAAGGGAAAGCTGCCGCTGCGGGCGTATTTTGGCCTGCTGCTTGTGCCGCTGGCGTTTCTGCTGCTGGGCGGCGCGGCGGTCGCGTGCGACGTTTCTGCTGTGCCTGTGGGTGATTGGCAGGTGCGCTTGTCGTGGTTTTATGTGTGTGTCAGCGCGGACAGCATCCGCTTTGCCGCGGCGCTGGTGCTCAAAGCACTCGGTGCGGTCAGTGCAATGTATCTGCTGGCGTTTACCACCACCGCCTGCGAGCTGGTGGATGTGCTGCGCCACGCGCATCTGCCTCCGCTGCTGTGCGAGCTGATGTACCTCATCTACCGCTTTGTGTTTGTGCTGCTGGATATGTACGGACGCATGTGGCAGGCGGCGGGCGCACGGTTGGGCTGGCGGGATTTCCGCACCTCATGCCGTTCGTTCGGCGGCACGGCGGGCAATCTGTTTGTGTTGGCGCTGCGCCGCTCGCGCGTGTACGCGGATGCGATGACTGCGCGCGGGTATGACGGCGATTTGCGCTTTTTGGAAGAAGAAAAGCCGGTGCATGGCATACAAATCGTCGGGATGCTGTTGTTTTGGGCGGCACTTGCAGCGCTTGCCGTTTTATAAAGAGAAGGAGGAAAAATGCATGCAGCCGATTTTGCAGGTGCGCGATTTGCGGTTTTGCTATGATTCCGGTTCACCCGCGCTGGATAGCGTGTCGCTCGATGTGCATGCGGGCGAGCGCATTGCGGTGCTCGGCCCAAACGGGGCGGGAAAGTCCACCTTTTTTCTGTGTTTGAACGGTGTGCTAATGCCGGAGAGCGGACAGATATTGCTGGACGGCAAGCGGGTTGACCGCAAAATGCGCAAAGCCCTGTGCGAGCGGGTCGGGATCGTGTTCCAGAACGCGGACGACCAAATCATCGCATCTACGGTTGCCGCTGAGGTCTCCTTCGGGCCGATGAATCTGCGCTTGCCGCGGGATGAGGTCGCGCGGCGGGTAGACCATGCGCTGGATTATATGGATTTGCAGGCGTTCCGCGCCCGCCCGCCGCACGACCTGTCCGGCGGAGAGAAAAAGCGCGTGTCCATCGCGGACATTCTGGCGATGGAGAGCGAGGTCATTCTGCTGGACGAACCGGCGGCTTCACTCGATCCAGCAGGGGAGGAGCGGCTAGAGCGCGTGCTCGACCGCCTGTCGGACGAGGGACGGACGCTCCTGATCTCCACACATGATGTGGATTTTGCCTTCCGCTGGGCAACGCGCGCGGTGGTGTTTTCCGCGGGGCGCATCCTTGCCGACGACACGCCGCAGGCGGTGTTCGGGGATGCGGCGCTGCTGCGGCAGGCGCATTTGCGCCGCCCGGTGCTGGCGGAGGTGTTTGCAGCGCTGCGCGCGCGGGGGCTGGTGCCGCCCGATGCTTCCTGCCCGACAACGGTCGCGGCACTCGAGCGGCTGCTGGGTGAAAAGTAAGCATGCACCTTGCGGAGCCATACCCCGCATGTTATAATGAAACTGCTTCTTCCGGCATAGAATGTCGGATACCAAAAGGTGCCTGCCACTTTCTCCGGCAGGAGAATAGGGAAAGAGGTGCAAATCCTCTGCGGTCCCGCCGCTGTAAGGGAAGAGCGCGCTGCCGATTACGTCACTGAACCGAACGGTTCGGGAAGACCGGCTGCGTGCAAGGACGCCCAAGCCAGAATACCTGCCTTTTGTGATGGAAGCGCATACGGCTACGAGCGATGGCCGGTTGTGCGTCAGCCCGGCTCTCCGGCAATGGGAGAGGTGGGCGCTTCGCGCCGGCCTGATGCGTGGGAAGCATCGGGGCACGGCGTGTTTTTGTATCCGCAGTTTTTCGCGGGAAAGGAGAAAATATGACAAAAAAGCAACGAAAATTGGTTCAGCTGACCGCTTGTGCCGCACTTTTGTGCGGTGTGGTGCCTGTGGCGGGGGCAATGCACATCATGGAGGGCTTTCTGCCGCCGTCCATGTGCATCCTATGGGGCGTGATCGCGCTGCCATTTCTGTTGGCGGGGTACTTCTCGCTTCGGAAAACCGTGGCGCGCGACCGACGCGCGGTGACGCTTATTGCGATGGCGGGTGCGTTCATCTTCGTCATTTCGTCGCTCAAAATTCCGTCCGTGACCGGATCGTGCTCGCACATGACCGGCACGGGACTGGGCGCGATCTTGTTCGGGCCGAGCGCAGTATCCATTCTGGGCGTGATCGTGCTGCTGTTTCAGGCGATTCTGCTTGCGCACGGCGGCTTGACCACGCTGGGCGCGAACATCTTTTCTATGGCGGTTGCAGGGCCGTTTATTGCATTTGGGATTTACAGGCTGTGCCTGCGCTGCAAGGTGAACAAAAAGGTGTCGGTCTTTCTGGCGGCGGCGCTGGGCGACCTGATGACCTATTGCGTGACGAGTGTGCAGCTTGCGGTCGCTTACCCGTCCGCGACGGGCGGTGTTTTCGGCTCGGTGCTGGAATTTCTCGGCGTATTTGCGCCGACGCAGCTGCCGCTGGCGGTGCTCGAGGGCGTGCTGACCGTCATGATTATGATGGCGCTCGAAGCTTATGCGCAGCCTGAGCTGCGCGCCGTTGGATTTGAGGAGGCGGGCGTATGACGAAAAAGGATAGGGCACTGATGGTTGTGCTTCTGCTGCTTTGCGTGGTGCTGATCGTCACGCCCGTGCTGGCTTTGCGCGGCGCGGAATTCGGCGGTTCGGATGATGCGGGCAGTGAAAAGGTCGCGGAAATCACGGGCGAGGACTATGAGCCGTGGGCAACGCCGGTGTTCGAGCAGCTGCTCGGCGGGGATCTGCCGGGCGAGCTGGAAAGCCTGCTGTTCTGCGTGCAGACAGGCGTGGGTGTGGGCGTGATCGCGTTTTTCCTTGGCCGCTTTGTCGAGCGGAAAAAGCAGGAAACTGCGCGCGGGACGCAAAAGGAGCAATGAGAAAGGCGGGCAGGGCTGGCTTTTGATTCGTCCTGCCCGGTGCTGTCTGCGGGGAGGTGACCGGAACAACAATGGAGCAAATAGCTTATCAGGGCGGACAGGCATTGCGCCGCGGCTGGACGACGGGTTCGTGCGCGGCGGCAGCGGCGCAGGCGGCGGCAATGCTGCTGCTGACAGGTACCGCCCCTGTCGAAATTGCGCTGCAAACCCCGGCGGGACTGACCTTCCATCTGCCGGTCGAGCAGCCGCGATGGGAGGACGGCGCGGCGGTCTGCGCCGTGCGCAAGGACGCGGGCGACGACCCGGATGTGACAAACGGCGTGCGCATTTCGGCGGCAGTGCGCCGCACGGAAAGTGATATTGTGATCGAGGGCGGCGCGGGCGTTGGGCGTGTGACGCGCCCCGGTTTATCTGTTCCTGTGGGCGAAGCCGCCATCAATCCCGCCCCGCGTGCACAGATTACGGCAGCGGTTGAGCGCGCCGCACGCGAAGCAGGTTATACAGGCGGTTTTTCGGTGATCGTTTCGGCGGAAAACGGGGAGGAACTGGCCAAACAGACCTATAACGAGCATCTGGGCGTTGTGGGCGGCATTTCCATCCTTGGCACAAGCGGCGTGGTCGAACCGATGAGCGAAAAGGCGCTGGTCGATACCATCCGGCTGGAACTGGACAGCCTGTATGCCGCCGGGCAGCGGATCGCGTTCCTGTGCCCCGGTAACTACGGTGCGGACTTCGCGCGGGACACGTTGGGACTGGATTTGGAGCGGGCGGTCAAGTGCTCAAATTACATCGGAGAGACGCTCGACCACGCGGCGTTCCGTGGCTTTGCGGACATTCTGCTGGTCGGTCACGCGGGCAAGCTGGTCAAGCTAGCCGCGGGCGTGATGAATACGCATTCCTCGGTCGCGGACGGGCGGCAGGAGATTTTCACCGCGCACGCCGCCCTGTGCGGCGCGGAACGCGCGACGCTGGAAGGCTTGATGGACGCGATATCGGTCGATGCCTGCATTGCACTGCTGGACGCAGCCGGTCTGCGGGACGCAGTCATGGCGCGCATCGGCAAGGAAATAGAAAAGCGCCTTGCGCTGCGGTTGCGCAGCAAAGCGCGCGTGGAGTTTATGATGTTTACAGGAAAATACGGCATTCTGGCGCAGTCGCCCGGCGCACGGGCGCTGTGCGAGCGGTTAAAGGAGATAGTATGACAAAGGGAACATTATATGGCGTGGGCGTTGGCCCGGGCGACCCGGAACTCTTGACGGCCAAAGCCATCCGTGTGATCGGGAAGAGCGACGTGATCGCGGTGCCGCAGTCGGGCGCGGGCGAACAGACCGCGCTCGCGATCGCGGCGCAGTACATCGGGGACAAGCCGGTGCTGCACTGCGAGATGCCCATGACGCGCGACAAGGCGAAACGTGACGCTTGCCACGACCGCGCGGCGGATGATATCTGTGCGCTGCTGAATGAGGGCAAAACCGTTGCCTTTTTGACACTGGGCGACCCGACCGTATACTCTACCTGCTGGTATGTGCTGCGGCGCGTGCAGGCGCGCGGCTACATGACCGAAATCGTGCCGGGCGTGCCGTCGTTCTGCGCGGCGGCGGCCGCACTGGGCCGCGCGCTGTGCGAGGACGGTGAAATGCTGCATATCATCCCCGCCTCGCACGGCGGGGTGGACGAGGCGCTCGACCTGCCCGGCAGCCGCGTGCTGATGAAGGCGGGCAAGTCGATTTTGGAGGTCCGCGACACGCTGGCGGCGCGCGGCGAACTCACAAACGCGGCGCTCGTCGAGCGGTGCGGCATGGAAGGCGAACGCATCGTGACCGACCTTGCCCAGCTCGACGACCCGACCGGATATTTCTCGATTATTCTCGTCAAGGAGGGGAAGGCATGATCTATTTTGTCGGCGCAGGCTCGGGCGCGCCCGACCTGATTACCGTGCGCGGCGCAAAGCTGCTGGGCGAAGCGGACGTGATCGTGTACGCGGGTTCGCTGGTCAATCCTGCCCTGCTCGAGTATAAAAAGGACGGCTGTGAAGTATACGACAGCGCCAAAATGACGCTCGAACAGGTCATTGCCGTTATGGCGCCAGCGGCACAGGCGGGTAAGACGGTTGTACGCTTGCACACGGGCGACCCGTGCGTGTACGGTGCGCACCGCGAACAGATGGACGCACTCGACCGGCTGGGACTGGCATACGAGGTCTGCCCGGGTGTTTCTTCGTTCTGCGGCGCGGCGGCGGCGCTCAAAGCCGAGTATACGCTGCCGAACGTCAGCCAGACAGTCATTCTCACTCGCATGGAGGGGCGCACGCCCGTGCCGGAAAAAGAACAGATCGAGGCTCTTGCTGCGCACGGCGCAACGATGGTAATTTTCCTGTCGGCAGGGCAGCTGGAAAAGCTGTCCGCGCGGCTGATTTCGGGCGGCTATGCCCCCGAAACGCCCGCCGCCATCGTCTACAAGGCGACGTGGCCGGATGAAAAGGTCATTCGCACGACGGTCAGCGGCCTTGCCGAAGCCGCCGCGCGCGAGGGTGTGACCAAAACCGCGCTGATCACGGTCGGCGGCTTTCTGGGCGACGAATATGACCGCTCGAAGCTCTACGACCCGACGTTTACCACGGGGTTCCGCGAGGCGAGCCGATGAAGCACGCCAAGTTTGTCTCGTTCACCGAAGTTGGTGCGCAGACCGCGCGCGAAGCGGCAGCGCTTTTACCCGACTTTCTGACCGAGCGGTATGCCCGTACGGTTGACCCCTCGCTCTCCGGTACGCAGCTTGCGCGCTTTGCGCAGCAGGCGATGGTGGACTGTGACCTGATCGTGTTCGTGGGTGCGGCGGGGATCGCGGTGCGCGCGGTTGCGCCGTACCTTGCGGGCAAGGCGTTCGATCCGGCGGTTGTTGTGATCGACGAGGCGGGGCGGTTCGTCATCCCGATTTTATCCGGCCATCTCGGCGGCGCGAATGCGCTGGCGCAGCGGTTGGCAGACGGACTGGGAGCGCAGGCGATCATCACGACCGCGACCGATGGTCGTGCGGCGTTCGCGGTCGATACATGGGCGGCGGCACATGACTGCGTCGTGGTCGATCCGCAGAACATCAAATACGTTTCCGGCGCGCTGCTGCGCGGCGAGCCGATTGGCCTGCGGTCGATGTTTCCGGTTTGTGGGCGTTTGCCCGCGCAGGTGGCGCTGGACGGCGCACCGGAAAGCGGTTTCTGCATCGGCTTTGACACCAAAGCTGCGCCGTTTGCGCATACGCTGCATCTGGTGCCGCGTGTTGTGTTTCTCGGCATCGGCTGCCGCAGGGGAACGGACGTGCAGACGATCGAGCAAGCTGTGCAGGAAGCGCTGGACACGGCGGGTGTGCCGTGGGACGCGGTGCGCGGCATTGCCAGCATTGATATCAAACAAAATGAGCCGGGATTGCTGCACTTCTGCGAAAATCATAGCTTGGCACTGACTGTGTTTCCCGCGGAGACGCTGCAAAGTGTGCCGGGCAACTTTACGCCGTCGGATTTTGTCGCGCATACAGTCGGTGTGGATAATGTGTGCGAACGGGCGGCGGTATGCGCCGCGGCGGGCGGCGCGCTGCTTTGCCGCAAGCGGGCGCAAAACGGCGTGACAGTTGCACTCGCGCAGCAGGACTGGCGCGGGGACTTTGATGAAAAACAGTTGGAGGACGAAAAGCTGTGAACCTCACAATGACGGGGATTGATTTTGTACATGCGCCGATGGCGCAGCGTGAGCGCGTGTCGTTCGTGCGCGGGCAGGTGCAGGCACTGCTGCCGCAGATTGCGGAGATGCCGGGCGTTTCGGGCTGTGTATTGCTTGCAACTTGTAACCGCACCGAATTATATATACACGGCGAGGATGGCGTATCGCTTGATCCACTTGCCATGTTCGCCCGCGCGGCGGGCTTTGACGCGGCAGCGTTTCGCGGGCTGAGCGTGACCCGTTCGGGTGAGGCGTGCGTGCAGCATCTGATGGCGGTCGCGGCGGGACTGGAATCCCAGATTTTCGGGGATGACCAGATTTTGACGCAGGTGCGCGATGCGGCTGCGCTTGCACGGGACGCGCAGACCATTGACAGTGTGCTCGACACGCTGTTTCGCCGCGCGGTGACCGCAGGAAAACGCGTGCGCACCGAGGTCAGACTGACCGGGGTACCTACGTCTGCGGCAGCGGCAGGTGTGCGGCGCGCGCAGGACTTTTTCGGCGCGCTGCAAGGGCGCCGCGCAGTCGTGATTGGTAACGGCGAGATGGGACGGCTGGCCGCCACCGCTCTGCGCGCGCAGGGCTGCGCCGTCACCGTGACGCTGCGCAGCTATCATCACGGCGAGACCATTGTCCCCGCCGGGTGCGACACGTTCCCGTATGACCGTCGGTGCGAGGTGCTGGAGGGCGCGGATCTCGCGGTCAGCGCAACGACCAGTCCGCACTTTACCCTCACCGCGCAGCAGGTGTTTGATTTGCGGCAGCCGCCGTGTCTGCTGCTCGATCTGGCAATGCCGCGAGACATCGAGCAGGCGGCGGGCGAAGATGCGCGCGTGACGCTGTATAATCTGGACGATCTGGGCGATCTGGACGATTCCCGCAACGACGTGGCAAAACTGGCGGCGGCGCGCATTCTGGAGGAGGAACAGGCGGAGTTTTACCGCTGGCATGCCTACCGGCAGGCGCTGCCCGTGATTGCCGCGGTCAAAGACACTGCGCTGGAACGGCTGCGCTTTGACCATGCATACAGTGATTTGTACCGGGACGGCGATATGGACGGACTGCTGGAGCTGGCCGTCGGTAAAACGGTCGATTTGCTGCTGGGCGGCATGAAAGAACTGGTGGATGCGGACAGGCTGGAAGCATGCCTTGCGCATATGAGAAAGGGGAGCGGCAGATGAAGCTGTATTGCATCGGCATCGGGCCGGGCGGCGCGGAACAGATGACGCTGCGCGCCGTGTGCGCACTCGAACAGTGCGACTGCGTGGCGGGATACGGGCTGTACCTCGACCTGATTGAGGAACTGATTGAGGGCAAAACGCGCATCCAGACCGGCATGACGCGCGAGGTCGATCGCTGCACAGCGGCGCGCGACGCGGCGAAGGACGGGCATACGGTCGCGGTCGTCTCGTCGGGTGACGCGGGCGTGTATGGTATGGCGGGTTTGCTGTTCGAGGTGTGCGTACAGGACCCGGAAATTCAAATCGAGGTCATTCCTGGCATCACGGCGGCCTGCTCGGGCGGTGCGGTGCTCGGCGCGCCGCTGACGAACGATTTCGCCTGCGTTTCGCTTTCCGATTTGCTGACTCCGTGGGAGGTCATTGAGAAACGCCTGCGCGGCGCGGCGCAGGGCGATTTCTGCATTGCGCTCTACAATCCCGCAAGCAAAAAGCGGGTGGACCATTTGCAGCGCGCGTGCGATATCCTGTTGGAAACGCTGACGCCGGAAACCGTGTGCGGCACGGTGCGCAACATCGGCCGCGACGGCGAAACATATACTTTGACAACGCTGGGTGCACTGCGCGATATGCAGGTCGATATGCTGACAACGGTTTTCGTTGGCAACAGCCGCACGCGCGTGATAAATGGGCGTATGGTAACGCCGCGGGGGTATCGCGGCGTATGAAACTCGTGATTTTCTCGGGTACGAGCGAGGGGCATTCGCTGTGCCGCTTCGTTTCGGACTGCGGTGGGTGCGCGGATGTGTATGTTGCCACCGGTTATGGCGCGGCGGTTATGGAGCCGATGCACGGCATCACGGTGCACGAGGGGCGGTTGGACGCGGATGCGATGGAGGCCGTGCTGGATGCGGACACTCTGTTGGTTGACGCAACCCATCCGTATGCCGCGCTGGTTTCGGATAATCTGCGTGCGGCCTGCACCCAGACCGGCGCGGAATATGTCCGCTTGCTGCGCCCCGCGCAAAACAGCGAGGGCGTGATTCCTGTGCCCGACACCGCCGCTGCGGTGCGCTGGCTGAATGCGCACCCCGGCCGCGCGCTGCTGACGACCGGCAGCAAGGAGTTGAAGGCGTTTACGGCGGTGGAGGGCTGGCGCGAGCGTTTGGTCGCGCGCGTGCTGCCGAGCGTCTCCGTGCTCGAACAGTGCGCGTCGTTCGGCTTTGCGGGCGCGCAAATCGTTGCCATGCAAGGACCGTTCTCGCATGAAATGAACGCCGCGCTGCTGCGCCAGACGCGCGCGGATATTCTGGTCACCAAGAACACGGGCGCGGCGGGCGGCTTTGCGGAAAAGCTGTCGGCGGCACGCGAGATCGGCGCGACCGTGCTGGTCATCGACCGCCCGTGCCGGGAAGAGGGACGCACGCTTATGCAAATGCAGAACTTTCTCGCCGCCCGCTTCGGTTGGACGCAGCCTGCGCCCGCACAGGAGCAGCAAGCGCCGCGTTTTCCACTGTTCGTTTCGCTTGTGGGTAAAAAGTGCGTTGTGTTCGGCGCAGGAACGATCGCTGCGCGGCGCGTGGGCGTTCTGCGGCGCTTCGGCGCGGCGGTGACGGTCGTTGCACCGGATTCTCCGGCAAGTATTACGGTTAACCATGTTCGCGGCTACGAGAAAAGCGATCTTTCGGGGGCTTTTCTGGCAGTTGCGGCAACGAATAACCGCGCGGTCAATCACCGTATCGCAGCAGATTGCGCCGCTTTGCATATTCCGTGCAGCGTGGCAGACTGCGCAGCGGAATCGACCTTTTTCTTCCCCGCGGTATGTGAGGGCGGCGGACTCACGGCAGGCGTGGTGTCGGACGGCACGGCGCACGGCAAAACGGCGGCGGCGGCAAAGCGTATCCGCGCGGTATTGGAGGGAATGACATGATTCGAGTGGGCAGCAGGGACAGCCGTCTAGCGGTCGTGCAGGCCGAAGAGGTTTGCCGCGCGCTGGGCGACTGTGAACTAATCACGATGAAAACCACGGGCGACATGGTGCTGGATAAAACGCTCGACAAGGTCGGCGGCAAGGGTTTGTTCGTCAAGGAACTGGATCATGCGCTGGCCGATGGTCGGGTTGACCTCACCGTGCACAGCTTAAAAGACGTGCCGATGGAGCAGCCCGACGGCTTGCCGCTCGTGGCGTTCACCAAACGCGCCGATGCGCGCGACGCGCTGGTGCTGCCGGAGAGCGGCGCGTGGGACAAAAACAAGCCCATTGGCTGCGCATCCGCCCGTCGGCGGGTGCAGCTCAAAGCACTGTTCCCTGATATTGACGTACAGCCCGTGCGCGGCAATGTGCAGACGAGGCTGAACAAACTCGAGAGCGGCGCGTATGGTGCGCTGGTGCTGGCGGCGGCGGGATTGCACCGTCTGGGGCTGGAACACCGCATCAGCCGGTATTTTTCGCCGGACGAGATCATCCCGGCAGCGGGACAGGGCATTCTGGCGGTGCAGGGCCGCGCGGGCGAATGGGAAGACAAGGTGCAGCTGGTCGATGACGCGGATGCACGCGACTGCGCGGCAGCCGAGCGGGCGTTCATTCGCACGCTCGGCGGCGGGTGCTTTGCACCGGTCGCAGCGTATGCCGAGGTGCAGGACGATACGCTGCACTTGCGCGGGCTATATGTGCCCGCGGATGAAACGCACATGGCGCGCGGCGCGGTGACCGGACGGCGGGCGGAAGCCGTTTCGCTCGGGCGTACGCTCGCGCTGCAACTGAAGCATCAGGCGGAGGAAAATGTATGACAGGAACGGTAACGCTGGTCGGCGCAGGGTCGGGCGATAAAGGACTGCTGACGACAGCGGGCGCACAGGCAATTGCGCGAGCGGACGCGGTGGTGTATGACCGGCTGGTGGGCGAGGATATTCTCGACCTCATCCCGCCGCACGCGGAAAAAATATCGGTCGGCAAGGAAAACAATCACCATCCCGTGCCGCAGCCGGAGATCAACGAAATATTGGTGCGGCTGGCGCGCGAAGGGAAAAACGTCGTGCGGCTCAAAGGCGGGGACTGCTTCCTGTTCGGGCGCGGCGGCGAGGAGTGCGAGCATCTGCTGCAAAACGGTGTGCCGTTTCGGGTCATTCCGGGCGTGACGAGCGCGCTGGCCGCGCCCGCGTTCGCGGGTATCCCGGTGACGCACCGGGACTTTACCTCCTCGGTGCACATCATCACGGCGCACGCGCGCGCGGGCAAGCCGCTGATCATCGACTTTGACAGCCTTGTGCGCTTAAACGGCACGCTGGTGTTCCTGATGGGGCTGACCGCTTTGGAGCAGGTGACGGACGGCCTGCTGCGCGCAGGCATGCAGCTCGACATGCCCGCCGCCGTCATTGAAAACGGTGCGCGCGGCACGCAGCGCAAGGTGGTGTCCGTTTTATCGCAGCTTGCCGCTCATGTGCGCGAAGCAGGGCTGCAAAGTCCGGCGCTTATCGTGGTTGGACGGGTGTGCAAACTGAGCGATGCGCTTGACTGGTTTACACCACTGCCGCTGCACGGAAAAACCATTGTCGTGACCCGTCCGAAAGCGCGGGCAGGTACATTGGCCGATAAGCTGCGTGCGCGTGGCGCGAACGTGATTGAAGCGCCGTGCATTGAGACGGTCGAACGCGAGGACACGCAGCCGCTGGCGGACGCTTTGCAGCAGCCGCACGACTGGGCGGTGTTCACCAGCCCAGCGGGCGTGCCCGCGGCGGTGCATGCGCTGCGGGGGCTTGGTCGAGATATGCGCGCGCTGTATGGGATGAAAATAGCCGCGATCGGCAAGGGCACGGCAGAGGCACTGGCAGCTTATGGTCTGACCGCCGATCTTGTGCCCGCGCAGTATGACGGGGAGCACCTCGCGGACGCGCTTATTGGCGCGATGCCGCAGGACGGTTCGGCGCTGCTGCTGCGCGCCAAGCAAGGCGGGCAGATTTTACCCGAAAAGCTCGCCCGCGCGGGCATCCGCGTGACCGATGTGCCGCTGTATGACACGGTGCACCGCTGCGACAAGGCGGGCGCGCTGCGTGGTCTGCTGGCGGACGGCAAAATCGACGCGGTGACGTTCACAAGTGTGTCCACGGTCGAAGGATTTGTCGAAGCCATCGGCTCGGACTGCACCGGCTTTACCGCGTTCTGCATCGGTGAACAAACCGCCAGTGCCGCAAAGCGGTACTATAACAATGTAAAAATCGCAAAAAATGCTACGATAGACGATCTGGTTACTTGTATCGAGGAGGAGTTAAACCATGTTCAATGACACCATCCGTCCGCGCCGTTTGCGTACGTCGGACAGCCTGCGCCGTATGGTGCGCGAGACGCGCATCTCGCCCGAAAGCCTGATCTGGCCGATTTTTGTGGCCGAGGGAGAGGGCATTTATGAGGAGATTCCCTCACTGCCCGGACAGTACCATTATTCGCCCGATCAGCTTTACCGCATGGTGGAACGCGCCCGCGCGCACGGCGTGAGCCGCGTCATTCTGTTCGGTCTGCCGAAGGAAAAAGATGAAATCGGCTCGGGCGCATGGGCAGAGGACGGCATCGTGCAGCAGGGCATCCGCAAGATCAAGGAGCTTGCCCCGGAGATGTATGTCATCACGGATGTGTGCATGTGCGAATACACCAGCCATGGGCATTGCGGCATCCTGTGCGGCTGTGATGTGGATAACGACCAGACGCTCGTGCGGCTGGCAGAGATCGCGGTCAGCCACGCGCAGGCGGGCGCGGATATGGTCGCGCCGAGCGATATGATGGACGGTCGCGTGGCCGCCATCCGCGGTGCGCTCGACCAGAACGGTTTTACAAACGTGCCGATTATGTCCTATGCCGCGAAATACGCTTCCACGTTTTACGGCCCATTCCGCGACGCGGCGGGTTCTGCGCCGTCCTTTGGCGACCGCCGCTCCTATCAGATGGACCCGCACAACGGTCGCGAGGCGATGCGCGAGTGCGCGCTCGATGTGCAGGAAGGCGCGGATATTCTGATGATTAAGCCTGCGATGAGCTATCTGGATTTGGTTTACCAGTGCAAGCAGCGGTTTGAACTGCCGGTTGCGGCGTATGCGGTTTCGGGCGAATATGCGATGGTCAAGGCGGCGGCAAAAGCGGGTCTGATCGACGAATACGGCGTGATGTGCGAGAGCGCGGTGTCGATTTTCCGTGCGGGCGCGGATATTCTGATTACTTACTACGCCTGTGAGCTTGCAGATGCGATTCGGAAAGGGGACATCGGCTGATGAGCAGATCGGAAGAGCTGTTCGAGCGCGCCAAAAAGGTGCTGCCGGGTGGCGTGAACTCTCCGGTGCGTGCGTTCCGCGCGGTGGGCGGCAGTCCGCGTTTTTTGGTCAAGGGGCTGGGCAGCCATATCCTCGACGAGGACGGGCTGGAATATATCGACTATATCGGCTCGTGGGGGCCGATGGTGCTGGGACATAGCCATCCGGATATCCTGAAAGCGGTCTATGACCGTATGGTAAACGGATTGTCCTTTGGTGCGCCGACCGCACTCGAGGTCGAGATGGCGGAAAAGATGATCTCGATGGTGCCGAACATTGAAATGGTGCGCATGGTCAACTCCGGCACGGAGGCGGTCATGAGCGCATTGCGGCTGGCGCGCGGCGCGACCGGACGCGATAAGATCATCAAGTTTGAGGGCTGCTACCACGGTCATTCGGATGCTATGCTGGTCGGCGCAGGCAGCGGCGCGCTCACGCAGGGCGAACCGGACTCCAAGGGCGTGACAAAGGGCGCGGCGCAGGATACGCTCATGGCGCAGTACAACGACCTTGCCTCGGTCGAGCGTCTGCTGGACGCGAACCCGGGCGAAGTGGCGGCGGTCATCGTCGAGCCGGTTGCGGCGAATATGGGCGTTGTGCCGCCAAAGGACGGCTTTTTGCAGGGCTTACGCAATTTGTGCGATAAGCACGGCGCGCTGCTGATTTTCGACGAGGTCATCACGGGGTTCCGTCTGGCGGCAGGCGGCGCACAGGAGTATTTTGGCGTGCGCGCCGATCTGGTGACCTTCGGCAAGATCATCGGCGGCGGCATGCCGGTCGGCGCGTATGCGGGCAGCCGCGCGCTCATGGAGCAGGTCGCGCCGTGCGGCCCGGTGTATCAGGCGGGCACGCTGTCCGGCAACCCGGTTGCGATGGCGGCGGGGCTGGCGCAGCTGCAAATCCTGACCGATCACCCGGAGGTTTACACTGTGATGGAGACTTCGGCGCAGTATATTGCCAACCACCTGCGCGCGAGTGCGGACAAGCACGGCATCAAAATGCAGGTCAATCAGGTCGGGTCGCTACTGTGTCCGTACTTTACAGATACGCCGGTGGATTGCTTCGCGGCAGCCAAGACCAGCGATACAAAGAAATACGCAAAGTATTTTAATGAGATGTTATTACGTGGCGTGTATCTGGCGCCCAGCCAGTTTGAGGCGATGTTCGTCTCGTCCGCGCACACGCAGAAGGACTTGGCGTTCACCGTGCAGGCGGCAGACGAAAGCCTTGCGGCATTATAACGGTGTTGTACTGCATCGTTCATCAGGAACGGTGCGGCTGCGCGCCGCAGGCGGGCAAGAGGGCGACAACCTGCGGTTTTCTCCCTCTTGTCAATCACCCGCTTTCCCTTGAGGGCGCGCTGCGCGCGCAAAATGCGCTTCCTGCTTCCGTCTGCCGCCCACCTCGCGGGATCAGAACAACTTTCGCGGTTGCCTGCCCCAGAGGGGCGCGGGCGCTACAGCTTATATCGAAGGGAGAACGGAAATGAATCGCCTCTTTTTTATCATCGGCGCGGGAATGGGCACGCCGGACACGCTGACCAGTGAAGCGCGCCGCGCGCTGGACAAAGCGGATGCGGTGTTTGCCACTGCGCGGCTGGCTGCGCTGAGTGCGAAAGCGGTCGTCTGTCCGTTCGGGGAGCTGGCTGCGCGGGCGGTGCAGGTGGATGGCGGCACGGTTGCCGTGCTGGTTTCGGGCGACGTGGGCTTTTTCAGTGCGGCGGCACGGCTGCGGGAGCAGCTTCAGCCCCACGGGGACGTGCGGCTGGTGTGCGGCCTGTCCAGCCTGCAATATTTCTGTGCGAAGGTTGGTGTTCCGTATGACGATCTATGTGTGCGCAGTCTGCACGGGCGCACGGGCAGCATTCTCGGCGCGGTCAGCTACAACAAAAAGTTGTTTGTGCTGACCGGCGGGACGCAGAATGCGCAGACGGTGTGCCGCACGCTTGCGGATGCGGGTCTGGGCGAGCTGACCGTCCATCTGGGGGAAAACCTCGGCATGGAAACCGAGCGCATTGCGCACGGCACGGCGGCGGAACTGGCGGAGCAGTCCTGCGGCGATCTGGCGGTGCTGCTGATCGAGCACCCGGACGCAGCCAATACGTATGAGCCCTTGCGCGACAGCATGTTTACGCGCGCCAAGGTGCCCATGACCAAGGAAGAAGTGCGCTGGACAGCGTGCGGCCGGCTGGCTGTGCAGCCGGGCGACGTGGTTTGGGACGTGGGCGCGGGGACGGGCGCAATGACGCTGGAACTCGCACGCCGCGCGTGCGATGGTATGGTATACGCGGTCGAGCGGGACGCGGACGCGCTGGTGTTGCTGGACGAAAACCGCCGCAAGCTGGGCGGATATAACGTGCAGATCGTTGCGGGGCAAGCGCCCGAAGCGCTAGAAGCACTGCCTGCGCCGGATTGCGTGTTCGTTGGCGGCAGCGGTGGCGCAATGCGGCGCATTCTGGAGCTGGCTAGGAGCAAAAATCCCGCCGTGCGCGTAGTTGTGACTGCAATTGCGCTGGAAACGCTGGAAGAGACGCGGCGTGCGCTCCTTGATCTCGGCTTTGCAAATGTCGAGGTGTCGCAGCTGGCCGCATCGCGCGGCAAAGCCGTTGGGCCGTATACCATGATGACCGCACTGAATCCGGTATTCATCCTGTCGGGAGGCGGACGCGATGCAGAATAACGCACCCCGTCTGCTGCTGGCAGGCACCGGCTCGGGCTGCGGCAAAACGACGGTCACAACCGCGCTGCTGCGTGCGTTGCAGCGCCGCGGTGTGCCGCTCGCGGCCTTCAAATGCGGGCCGGACTACATCGACCCGATGTTCCACACTGAAGCGCTCGGCGTACCGAGCCGCAACCTGGATTTGTTTTTCGTGGACGAAACCGAGGTGCGCGGGCAGCTGGCGCGTCACATCCCGACGGGTAGCGTCGGCATCATCGAGGGTGTGATGGGCTTTTACGACGGCGTGTCCGGTACGACCGACACCGCTTCGGCGGCGCATGTTGCGCGCGCGGCCGATACGCCTGCGGTGCTGATCGTGCGGCCGCGCGGACAGTCGCTGTCGCTCGCGGCAGAGATCAAGGGCTTTCGGGATTTTGCGCCCAACACGCTCGCGGGCGTGATTTTGAACGGCATATCGGCAGGGATGTACCCGTTTTACCGCGCAATTGTAGAAAAAGCGGGGTTGCCGGTTTACGGTTTTCTGCCGCCGATACCGGATGCGGAGATCCCAGACCGGCATCTCGGCCTTGTGACCGCGGCGGAAATCGGAAATTTGCAGGAAAGGATTGACCGTCTGGCCGATGCGGCCGAAACAGGGCTTGATCTGGACGGTCTGCTGTCGCTTGCGTACACCGCACCGCCGCTGGCAGACGAAACCGCGCCGCTTGCGCCGGTGGTGGACAAGCCGGTGCGCATCGCGGTTGCGCGGGATAAGGCGTTTAGCTTTTATTACGCGGATAACTTTGACGTGCTGCGCGCGCTTGGCGCGGAACTGGTGCCGTTTTCGCCGCTCGAGGACGAAAGATTGCCCGAAAACATCGGCGGCTTATATCTCGGTGGCGGCTACCCCGAGCTGCACGCGGCGCGTTTGGCGGCAAACCGCACGATGCGGGATAGTGTCCGCGCGGCGGTGCTGGGCGGTCTACCAACGGTTGCGGAGTGCGGCGGCTTCCTGTATCTGCACCGCACGCTGGACGGTGCGGAAATGGTCGGTGCCATCGATGCGGATGCGCATTTGACGAAAAAATTGCAGCCCTTCGGCTATGTGACGCTGACCGCGCGGCGGGATAACCTGCTGTGCCGCGCAGGGGAGCAGACCCGCGCGCATGTGTTTCACTACGCGGTGTCGGGCGACGAAGGCGCGGATTTTGACGCGCAAAAGCCAAACGGTCGAGCATGGGCATGCATTCATGCAAATGACACATTGTATGTGGGCTTTCCGCATCTTTATTTCCGGGCAAACCAGGACTTTGCAGCCAGTTTTGTGCGCCGCTCGGCGCAGAAAGGATGAAAAGCATGGATTTGCAGCAGACCATTGCGGCGGTGCGTCCGCCGTGTGAGGACAGCCGCGCCGCCGCTAGAACGCGCTTTTCCGAGATTGCCATGCCGCTGGGAAGTCTGGGGCTGTTGCAGGATGCGGTAGCGCAGATTGCCGCCATCCGGCGCACGGTGCGTCCGTCGATTGCCAAGCGCGCGGTCGTGATGTTCTGCGCGGATAACGGCGTGGTCGCGCAGGGCGTGACCCAGTGCGGGCAGGAGGTCACTGCGACCGTGACCGAAAACATGGGGCGCGGTCAGTCGGCGGTCTGCCTGATGGCGCGGCACATCGGCATGGACAGTTTTCCGGTCGATATCGGCGTGGCGCGCGATGTGCAGGGCGAAAGGATTTTGCACCGCAAGATCCGGTACGGTACGGCGGACATGACGCAGGAACCCGCCATGACGCGTCAGGAAGCCGTGCGCGCGGTGGAAGTCGGCATTGCGCTTGCCGAATGGTGCGCGGCACAGGGGTACGACCTGCTTTGCGGCGGTGAAATGGGCATCGGCAACACAACCACAAGCGCTGCTGTCACCGCCGCGCTGACCGGTGCAGACGTGGAGACCGTGACCGGACGCGGTGCCGGTCTGTCCTCGGCAGGGCTGGAACGCAAGGTGCGTGCAATCCAGACCGCGCTGGCACTCCATCAGCCCGACCCAAGCGACCCGCTTGACGTACTACACAAGGTCGGCGGGCTGGATATCGCAGGACTGGCTGGGCTGTACCTCGGTGCGGCGGCCTGCGGTTTGCCCGCTGTGCTGGATGGCGTGATTTCCTGCGCGGCGGCGCTGATTGCGGTGCGGCTGTGTTCCGAAGTGCGCGGCTATTTGTTTGCGGGGCATCGTTCGGAGGAACCCGCGGGCGCGCTGCTGCTGCGTGAGCTGGAGCTTCGACCGTTTATCACGGCAGGCATGCGGCTGGGCGAGGGCACGGGCGCGGTCGCGGCGGTCAGCCTGCTTGACTTGGTGTTTGCGGCTTATGACGGTATGCCCAGCTTTGCCGAAGCGGGTGTTGAAGCGTATCAGCCGCTGAAATAACAATGTACAAGGGGGGAGACGGAACATGCTGATTTTGGTGACCGGCGGCGCGGCAAGCGGGAAATCCGCGCATGCGGAGCGTCTGGTGTGTGAAGCTGCGCCGTCCTCCCGGCTGTATCTGGCGACCATGCAGCCCTTTGATACGGCGGCACAGGCGCGTATCGCGCGGCACCGCGCGCTGCGGCAGGGCAAGGGCTTTGAGACGGTCGAGCGTCCGCTGAATCTGGTAGGATTGGCGTTTGCCCGTAGGTATGACGGTATTCTGCTCGAGGATTTGGGCAATCTGCTGGCGAATGAGATGTTCGCGCCCGATGGCGCGGGCGACGCGGCGTTCGGCAGCATCCTTGCAGGCATTGCGCATCTGCAAGACTGCTGCGAAACGCTGGTCGTGGTGACGGACGAAATTTTTTCCGATGGGTTGGACTACCCGCCCGAAACCGCGCGGTATATCCGCGACCTTGCAGCACTGAATCGTGCGCTGGGCGCGCAGGCGGATGCGGTTTATGAATCGGTCTGCGGCATTCTGCTGCCGCTGAAAGGGGAGAAAAACGCATGAAAAGCGCATGGAGCGGTCTGCTGGTCGCGTTTTCGATGTATTCGGCAGTGCCCGTGCCGCAGGTGCAGTGGGAAAAACGCACGATGCGCTGGGCACTGGGCTTTTTGCCGCTGGTGGGCGTGCTGATCGGTGCGCTCGAATGGTTGTGGTTTCTGTTTTGCACACGATTTGCCGCGGACGGGCTGTTTTACGCGGTTGGGGCGGCGCTTCTCCCGCTTTTCGTGTCGGGCGGCATCCATCTGGACGGCCTGTGCGACACTTGTGATGCGCTCTGCTCCTATGGCGACCGGGAAAAGCGGTTGGCAATTTTGAAAGACCCGCATGTTGGCGCGTTTGGGCCGATGTGGCTGATTGCGTTCCTGCTGGCCGAGGTCGGCTGCTTTGCGCAGATTTACGCGTGTCCCGCGTTGCTGCCGCTCGCGATCTGCGGGTTTGCGATGGCGCGCGCGATGGGCGGCTGCAAGGTGGTTCTGACGCCGTGCGCAAAAGACAGCGGCCTTGCGCATCTGTTCGCGGAGAACAGCGACAAAAAAGTGGTTGCCGTTGCGCTGATCGTCGAAGTGCTGCTCTATCTGACCGTTACCGGGCTGCTGGTGTATGCCGTGCCGCACGGCCTGACGGCGGCTACCGTGCTGATGGCGGTGCTGCTGGTGTGGCATGGTGTGCATGAGCACATGACCCGCCGCATTTTCGGCGGCATTACGGGCGACCTTGCCGGATTTTACATTTCGGTATCCGAACTTTTGGCGCTTGCGTGCGCCGCGCTGGGAGGGCTGATGCTATGACGGTATTATGCATCGGCGGGGCGCATCAGGGCAAGGCCGCGCTGGCGCGCGCGCTGTATCCCGCGCTGCCGCTTGTCGAAAACCTGCACCGCCGCGTGCGGGAGGAACTCGCCGCCGGGCGCGACCCGATGGCGCTGCTGAACACGTTACGCGGCCATGCCGTCACCTGTGACGAGGTCGGCTGCGGCGTGGTGCCGATTGACCGCGCGGACGAAGTCTATCGCGAGGCGGTCGGGCGGCTGTGCTGTGCGCTGGCTGCCGAAGCGGATGCGGTCATCCGCGTGACCGCGGGCATCCCGCAATATATCAAAGGAGAGAAACCATGTACCTGACCTGTGCCGTGCTGCTCGGCTTTCTGCTGGATACTGTGCTGGGCGACCCAAACACCGGTCTGCATCCCGCCTGTCTCATTGGGCGGCTGGTGTCGCTGACCGAAAAAATCCTGCGGCGCGTGTTCCCCAAGACGAAAGGCGGCGAGACCGTCGCGGGCGTGCTGCTGTGGCTGATTGTGTGCGGCGTCAGCTTCGCCGCGCCGTTTTTCGCACTGCGCTGGCTGCGCGGACAAAACTTCTGGCTAGGTTTTGCGGCGGAGTCGCTGCTGTGCTGGCTGATTCTCGCGCGAAAATGTCTAGCCGACGCGGGAAAGCATGTTTACCGCGCGCTGGGGCAGTCGCTGGACGATGGGCGCAAGGCGGTCGCGATGTACGTCGGCCGCGACACCGGAGAGCTGGACGAGGCGGGCGTCATTAAAGCCGCGGTTGAGACGGTCGCGGAGAACACGACCGATGGCGTGGTTGCGCCGCTTGTGTTCCTGCTCATCGGCGGCGCGCCGCTGGGGCTGCTGTATAAGGCGGTCAATACGCTCGACTCGATGGTGGGCTACCATAACGAAAAATATGAGTATTTCGGCAAGTTTTCCGCCCGCATGGACGATATCTTCAACTTTATCCCCGCGCGGCTGTCCGCTGCCTGCCTGATTGCGGCGGCGGGCATGCTGAGGCTGGACAACCGTAATGCGCTGCGCATTTGCCGGCGCGACCGGAACGGTCACAAAAGCCCGAACGCAGGGCAGACCGAGTCCGCGTGCGCGGGCGCGCTGCATATCCAGCTTGGCGGGGATGCAAGCTACTTCGGCAAAACGGTGAAAAAAGCGTCGTTCGGCGACCCCGACCGTGTGGTGCGCCGCACGGATATTTTGCAGACCTGTGACCTCATGAGTATGGCGAGCGTCCTCGCGCTGGTGCTGTGCGCGATGCTGCGGCTTCTTTTCGGCTGGCCGCCGCTTGCCTGACAGAAAGGAGATCCTATGCCCGAATATGCACACGGCGGCGACGTGTATTCCTTTTCCGCGCGCTTTGGCGGCGCGCCGGTCGATTTATCGGCTAACATCAACCCTTACGGCGTTCCGCCGCGCGTCAAACAGGCGATGCATGACGCGGTCGATGCCTGCACGCAGTACCCCGACCCGTTTTGCCGCGCGGCGCGGCAGACCATCGGCGCGGCAGAGGGTGTCGACCCCGACCGGATTTACTGCGGCAGCGGCGCGGCGGACGTGCTTGACCGTCTGGCGGTCGTGCTGCGTCCCAAAACCGCCTTGCTGCTCGCGCCGACCTTTGCGGAGTATGAGCGCACGCTCGCGGGTGCGGACTTACGCTTTCACACACTGCGCGCCGAGGAAGAATTTGCCGTGACGGAACGGATGCTGGACGATATCACGCCGGAACTCGACGCGGTCTACCTGTGCAACCCCAACAACCCGACCGGACGAACAATTGCCCCCGCGCTGCTGCGCGAAATCGCCGCGCGGTGCGCGGGAGTAGGTGCGCGGCTCGTGGTGGACGAGTGCTTTCTCGATTTTGTGCAGGGCGGCGAGACGCTGGCGCCCTATCTGGACGAATTTCCGTCGCTTGTGCTGCTGCGGGCGTATACTAAGATGTACGCTGTGCCGGGCGTGCGCTTCGGCTGGTGCATGACAGCGGACAAGGCGCTGATCGAGGGCTTGTACCGCGTGGGGCAGCCGTGGAACGTGTCGGTCATCGCGCAGGCATGCGCGGTGGCGTGCGCGCAGGAGCGCGGTTTTGCGCGGGAGAGCGCCGTGCGGATTGCAGACGAGCGCGCGTATCTGTCCGCGCAGCTGTCCGCGCGCGGGCTTTGGGTCTGTCCGGGCAAAGCGAATTTTCTGTTGTTCCGCGCGCAAGACGCGGACTTGCAGGAAAAACTGGCGCAGCGCGGCATTCTGATACGCGACTGCGCGAATTATCGCGGCCTGACGCGCGGGTATTACCGCACAGCGGTCAAGACCCGCAAAGAGAGCAACGCGCTGCTTGCGGCGCTCGATGCAATTCAAAAGGAGGAAAGCTGATGGCGCGGTGCATCATGGTGCAAGGCACCTGCTCAAATGCGGGCAAAAGCCTGCTTTGCGCGGCGCTCTGCCGCATTTTCCGGCAGGATGGCTGGCGCGTCGCGCCGTTTAAGGCGCAGAATATGGCGCTCAATTCCTATATTACAGCAGACGGCGGCGAAATGGGCCGCGCGCAGGTTGTGCAGGCTGAGGCTGCGGGCATTGCGCCCGATGTGCGCATGAACCCGATTTTGCTCAAGCCGACGAGTGACGTCGGCTCGCAGGTTATTGTGATGGGCGAGGCGCGCGGCAACCGCACCGCCCGCGAATACTGGGGCGATAAAAAGGCGCTGCTGCCGGTGGTCAAACAGGCATATGACAGTCTGGCCACCGAGTATGATATCATCGTCATCGAGGGCGCGGGCAGCCCGGCAGAGATCAACCTCAAGAAAGACGATATCGTTAATATGGGGCTGGCAAAGCTGGTGGACGCGCCTGTGCTGCTGGTGGGCGATATCGACCGCGGCGGCGTGTTCGCTTCGCTTTATGGCACGGTGAAATTGCTCGAGCCGGACGAGCAGGCGCGTATCCGCGCACTCATCATCAACAAATTCCGCGGCGACGTGGAAATTTTGCGACCGGGCCTTACGCAGCTGGAAGAACTGACCGGCAAACCGGTCGCGGGCGTGGTGCCGTATGGGCGGTTCGACATTGACGACGAGGACAGCTTATCCGAGCGGCTGGACGGTGACGTGCACAGCACGGCGGTGCGGATTGCGGTCGTGCGGCTGCCGCGCCTGTCTAACTTTACGGATTTTGCTGCACTGGGCCGCGTGCCGGGTGTGGGTGTCTATTACGCGGACAAGCCTGCGCAGCTGGAGGGCGCAGACCTGATTATCCTGCCCGGCACGAAAGCGACACTTTCCGACCTGAAATGGCTGCGCGAGAGCGGCATGGAAGCGCAGATTTTGAAGCAGCATGCGGCGGGTACACCAGTGCTTGGTGTGTGCGGCGGTTTTCAGATGCTGGGGCGCACGGTTTCTGACCCGGAATGCACCGAAGGTGGTGGCAGTCTGCGCGGGCTTAGTCTGCTGCCTGTGGACACGGTGTTCCGTCCGCGCAAGACCACGGTGCAGGCGCGCGGCGTGGTCGGCGCGCTGTCCGGCGTGCTCGCGGGGCTGTCGGACGCAGCGGTGGAAGGATATGAAATCCACATGGGTGAAACCGAGCGTGATGCGGCGGCTTTGCCGTTCTCCACACTCACACGCGCGGACGGCACAGTGGTTTCGGACGGCTGTCAGGCGGAAAACGCCTACGGCACTTATCTGCATGGTGTGTTCGACGCGCCGGGCGTTGCGCTGAGACTGGCGCAGGCGCTTGCTGCGCGCAAAGGGGTGTCGCTGAACGATGCAGCGTGCGACACCGCAGCGTATAAGGAACAGGAGTACGACCGCTTGGCGGACACCGTCCGTCAGGCACTGAATATGGATTTGATTTATCGGATTTTGGAGGGAAACGCATGACAAACAAGGCTTGTGTACACCTGTACTGCGGCGACGGCAAGGGAAAAACGACCGCGGCGGTCGGTCTCGCGGTGCGGTTTGCGGGACGCGGCGGCAAGGTGGTGCTGGCGCAGTTTTTGAAGGATGGCACCTCGGGCGAATGCCGCGCGCTGGCAAAGCTCGGCAATGTCACGATGCTCGCAGCCAATCCGGTGCGCAAATTCTCCTTTCAGATGACGGACGACGAGAAAAAGCAGACGGCGGACGCGATACAGCGCACCTTCGCCGCCGCGACCGGCTACGCGGTACGCGAGGGCGCGGGGCTGCTCATCCTCGACGAGGTTTGCGCCGCGATTTCCTGCGGCTTTCTGGACGAGCAGGCGGTGCTGGACTTTCTGGACAGCCGCCCGGATACGCTCGAGGTCGTGCTGACCGGACGCGACCCGTCGGACGCACTCCAATCGCGCGCGGACTATATCACCGAAATGGCAAAGCGCCGCCATCCCTTTGACGATGGCATTGCCGCGAGGGAGGGAATCGAATGGTAAACGGACGGATGCCGCCCGCCGAGATCGAAAAGCGCAGCTTTGAAATCATCACCGCCGAACTCGGCGGACGTACCTTTGCGCCGGGAGTGTCCGAGGTAGTCAAACGCGTCATCCATACGACGGCGGACTTTGACTATGCGGACAAACTGTGTTTTTCGGAAAACGCAGTTGAGCGGGCAAAAGCCGCGCTCGAAGCGGGTGCAACGGTCGTGACCGATACCAATATGGCGCTGGCGGGCATCAGCAAGGGAACGCTCGAAAAGCTCGGCGTGCGGGCGGTCTGCCTGATGGCGGATGCGGACGTTGCGCGCGAGGCCAAGGCGCGCGGCGTAACGCGCGCGACGGTGTCGATGGAACACGCGGCGAAACTGGGTGGACCGCTCATTTTTGCTATCGGCAATGCGCCGACCGCACTCATTCGTCTGCATGAGTTGATAGAGGAGGGCGCGGTGCAGCCCGCGCTCGTGATCGGCGTGCCGGTCGGGTTTGTCAACGTGGTGGAAGCAAAAGAATTATTCATCGGCGGGGACACGCCGTATGTCATCGCGCGCGGGCGCAAGGGCGGCTCGAACGTAGCTGCCGCCATCGTTAACGCGCTGCTGTATCAACTGGTCAAGCGGGAGGGATTTTGACATGGGCAAGAAAGCGCTGATGGTGGTCAGCTTTGGCACCAGCATGCCGCAGGCGCGGCGTGCGATCGAAAACATAGAGGAACGGTTATGCGCTGCGTTTCCAGATTACGATTTCTTCCGCGCGTTCACTTCGCGGATGGTTGCCCGCAAGATCGAGCGCGAGGAGGGCGTGCACATCCCATCTCCGGAGGAACTGATGGAACATCTGGCGGATGCAGGGTATGAAGAGGTGCGCTGCCAGAGCTTGCACGTCATCTTTGGGCAGGAATACGAAAAGCTGCTTGCGCAGCTGCGGCCATACCGCGGACGGTTTGCACGGCTGCTGATTGGTCGGCCGCTTTTGTGGGACACCGAGGATTATCTGCGGCTGACGCGCGCGCTGCTGGCCGAAATGCCGCGCCTTGCATCGGACGAGGCGTATGTCTTCATGGGGCACGGCACCGAGCATCCCGCAAACGCTGCGTATGCGCTGGTGGAGAACTGTTTCCGGTACCACCGCGCCGAGCGGGTGTATGTCGGCACGGTCGAGGGCTTCCCGCATCTCGACTATGTGCTGGCGCGGCTGGATGCGCATGAGGTGACGCATGTCCATCTTGCGCCACTGATGATTGTGGCGGGCGACCATGCGCACAACGATCTGGCGGGCGAGGAAGAGGACAGCTGGAAGAGCCGTCTGGAGAGCGAGGGCTATACGGTCGAAACCCATCTGCGCGGTCTGGGCGAACTGGACGCGGTCGGGGAGATTTTCGCCGGTCATTGTCGCGCGGCGGAAGCATTTTAACGGAAAAACGATCGAACACAGCAGGAGCAAGCAGCAGCCTGCTGTGTTTTTTTCTGTCAGAAGCGCGGCGGCGCAAGGAAAAAAAGAAAAAGTTCTATTCCCACCCTTATTTTCCGTCAAAGCCCGCAAATTGTTTGGGCTATACTGGGAAAACAAGGGAGGCAGAACGAAAATGGACAAGCAAAAGACAAAGCGGGCTGCGCCGCTTGTGTTGGGCCGCGCAGCGGCATGGCTGGCGCGGCTTTGGAATGAAGAGCATTTGCATATCCTGATTACCGGGGTGCAGCGGTTTATCCTGTGCGCAGTGCTGGCGCGCGGCACGGTGTTTGGCGGGTATGCGCCGTTTGGGCTGGCAATGGCGTCGGCACTGATGGCGCGCGGCGCGGGGCTGAGCGCCATCGGCGGTGTGGTCTGCGGGCTGATGCTGTTGGGCGGCGGGATGAAAAGCGGGGTGTACATTGCAGCGGCGCTGCTGGTGCTGTGCGTGATGAGTGTATGCGCAGGGCTGCGTATCGTGCGCACGGCGTGGTTTGCGCCGATCGTTGCGGCGGTTGCGGGTGCGGCATGCACCTTTGTGTTTCTGCCGACGGGCGAAGCGCTGACTTTATCCGCTTTGCTGCCGTTTGTGGCGGTGCAGCTATTGACGCTGGGCGCGTGCCGGGTGTATGGCGCGGCGCTTTCCCCGCCGCGGGATGAAAACGACTGGCGGCGGCCGGCAACGCTGCTGGTGCTGGTGGCGACCGTGCTGCTTTCACTGTCCGACCTAAGCCTGTTCGGTCTGCTCTCTCCCGCGCGTGTGGCGGCGCTTCTGCTGACGCTTGCGGCGGCGTATCTCGGCGGGGCAGCACCCGGCGCGGCGGCGGGCGTTGCGCTGGGTGCTGCGATGGATATTGCCTGCGGTTACGGTGCGCTGTTTACCTGCTGCTATGGGCTGTGCGCGCTGGTTGCCGGGCTGTTCCGGGACAGCGGACGCGGATGGTTTGCGCTGTGTGCGCTGGGCTCCGGCCTGTGCGCGGCGATGCTGGGCGTGGAGCATGTGCTGTTTGTGCCGATGATTTTCGAGCTTTTCTGCGCGGTGGCGGCGTTTGCGGTCATGCCGCCGCTGGTGTGGGAGGCCATGCGCCACAGCTTTTTGCCCGATACGCTCATGGGAGAGGCTGCGCACCGCACAGTGCGGCAGGCGGTTGGAAAATGCGCCACCGAAGCGGCGCAGGCGTTTTATGAATTGTATCTGGCGATGCTGAACGGCATCAGCGAGGGCAAAGCCGCGGGCGATCAGAATGTGCGCGCGGTGTTCGACCGCGCGAGCGACCGAGTCTGCAAAAACTGCGTGCTGTGCTCCCAGTGCTGGCAGCGCGACTATGTGACAACGCTTGCCGCGCTCAACGATGTGACCCAGCCTATGCTCAAGCGTGGGCGGGCGGAGCTTTCGGATTTTCCCTATCACTTTGCCTCGCGCTGCGTGCATCTGCCCGAACTGATGCGCGCGATCAACAGCGCGTTGTTTGCGCTGCGCGAGCGCCAAAGCCTTCGGCGGCAGCAGGAGGAAAACCAGAGCTTACTGGCGCGCCAATATGCGGGCATTACGGATATTCTTCGTCAGCTGGGCGCGGAGGCGACGCAGGATGTGACTGCTCAGCCCATGATGGAGCGGCAGATCCGGCGGTATGCGGCGGCATTCGGTTGGATCGACCGCGTGTGTGCGGTGCGCGACGCGCAGGGTCGGCTGGCGATTGAGCTGTACGGCGAGGGTATCGAGGATGTGCTGCGGCAGGGCGAGGGCTTTTCAGCTGGTTTGAGCGCGCTGCTCGGCGTGACGCTGACCACGCCCAAAAGGGTGGAGGATGAGCTGGGGCCGCATGTGGAAATGCGCGAGCGCGCGCCCTTTCGCGCGGTCGTCGGCATCGGGCGGCAGCAAAAGGAGGATTCCGCCGTATCGGGCGACAGCGGCTGCTATTTCCTGACCGATGCGGGTATTGCCTGCCTGCTGCTATCCGACGGCATGGGGTCAGGGACAGCAGCGCAGCAGGATAGCCGTATGCTGATTACTTCGCTCGAACGCTTCCTGCGCGCAGGCATCACGATCGCGGATGCGCTCAAGGCGGTGTCGCCCGCGCTGCGGCTGCGCTCGGACGGGACGCGGTTTACTACGCTGGATGCGTTGACACTCGATCTGTTCACCGGGCGGGCGGAGAGCCTCAAGTGCGGCGCAGCACCTTCGTACCTGCGTCTGGGCGGGCAGTGGAAGATGCTGACTGGAAAGGCGCTGCCCATTGGTCTGGCTGAAGAGGATGCGTTGGGCGAGCCGGTGCCGCTGCGGTTCGGGCATGGTGACCTATGCATTTTGCTGTCCGATGGCATTTCGGACGGCATGGACGACGGCTGGGTGCGGGAAACCCTGCAAGCCCATGCGGAGGACAGCCCGAAAGAGCTGGCGATGCATCTGGTCACGGGTGCGGCAGGTCGAGGACACGACGACGACCGCACCGCGCTGGTGATGCGGGTGGAAAAAATGTGATGGTTAAATCCCTCCCTTTGTGGCAATACTTGCTGCAAAAGGGAGGGATTTGCTATGGTGAAAGGCATCAGCCGCCGCGTGGTAGTGGTGCGGCCGGATGAGCACGGCATGTTTGAGCAGGCGATTTTTCTGGTGCGGGACTGCACGGTGCCACGAAGCGATGCGGTGCGCGAAGCCTGCCGCATTGCAAACCGATATGTAGCTGGACGGCGTACACGGCGGCGCTCACCGTGGGTGCGTCTGGCGGTGGCATTTGCGTCCGGCGCGGTGCTGGCAAGCGGCGTTTGGGCGGTGCTTTGGCTGCTTTTATGAAAAACGGCGAAAAAGCCGACGCATTATTGTATAGTATATCGGTAGACAATTATTGAAAATTAATTTATATTAGTATCAGATATTAACAAGAAAGGATGACACCCAAATGAGCAAGTATGTATGCAAGGTTTGCGGTTATATTTATGATCCTGCGGAAGGAGATCCAGACAACGGCGTAGCGCCCGGCACGGCGTTTGAAAACCTGCCGGAGGACTGGGTCTGCCCGCTGTGCGCAGTCGGCAAGGATGAGTTTGAGCCGGCGTAAAGGGCAAGAAGAAAAGGGGTCGCTGTATCAGCGGCCCCTTTTTGTGAACAGATTGCAAATTGCAGGCGTGCGCCCTTGTTTTGCCGCAGGCAGATTGGTATACTAAAGATAATCAGTAAGGCGTGCCGAACCGGGCGCGGCCTGAAAAACGATCGAGGTGGCTTGGTGTATGACCGCCGAATTATTCTTTCAGTTGTTTCATCAGTACGGCCTGATTTTGGTCTGTGCCGTGATTTTCTGCGAATATATGAACCTGCCCGGCTTCCCGGCGGGCGTGATCATGCCGTCCATCGGTGTGCTGATTGCGCAGAGCGAGTTGTCGCTCTGGCTGACGATCGCGCTGAGCGTGGTGTTTGGCGTGCTGGGCAGTCTGGTGATCTATGGCCTGTGTTACTGGGGCGGTGAGCCGATCATGGAAAAGCTGTTCGGCAAGAGCGAAAAATTTCGCTCGTTCGTGCGGCGCTGCCATGAATATATCGACGCGCAGCATGGGCGCGGGCTAGCGCTGTGCCGCATCATTCCGGTGCTGCGCACGATCGTGTCCATCCCGGCAGGGCTCATCCGCATGCCGGTCAAGTGGTTTGTCGGCTGGTCGGCGCTCGGCATCGGGGTATGGAACACGGTGCTGATTTCGTTTGGGTATTTCTTCAGCGAAAAGATTTTGACCATGGTGCTGTAAAAAGCTCCCATTCGGGAGCTTTTTTGTGCGTTTTTGGCGGGATAGCATTTTGTCACCACTTTGCAAGTTGCAATCAGTGGGGCTGTATGATAAAATATACTGCGTTAAATTATGCGCAGTG
Organism: uncultured Agathobaculum sp.; assembly: GCF_944380975.1. Taxonomy (GTDB): domain Bacteria; phylum Bacillota; class Clostridia; order Oscillospirales; family Butyricicoccaceae; genus Agathobaculum. Next base: position 59,632 of record NZ_CALWJK010000007.1, read on the forward strand.
GGGGAGATTTATGCAAATCGGGAACGTAACGCTTGCCGGACGGATGGTGCTCGCGCCGATGGCCGGTGTGACCGACCGCGCATTCCGGCAGATCTGCCGCGAACATGGCGCGGCTTTGACCGTGACCGAGATGGTTTACGCCAAGGCGCTGACCTATGGCGATAAGAAAACGCCGGGGCTGTTGGCGCTGGCGGAAAACGAGCATCCCGCCGCGGCGCAGATTTTTGGGCATGAGCCGGAAACCATGGCGGAAGGCGCAAAGATCGCGCGCACGGTGTCCGGCTGCGATATCATTGACATCAACATGGGCTGTCCTGCGCCCAAAATTGCAAACAACGGTGACGGCTCCGCGCTGATGCGCGACCCGGCGCTGGCCGCGCGCGTGATCGAGGCGGTCTGCCGTGCGGTGGATGTGCCGGTGACGGTCAAGTTCCGCAAGGGATGGGACGAGAAAAGTGTCAACTGCGTCGACTTTGCGCGCATGGCGGAACAGGCCGGCGCGTCGGCAATTGCCGTGCATGGCCGCACGCGCGCGCAGCAATACAGCGGCGTGGCGGATTGGGATGCAATCCGTGCGGTCAAGCAGGCCGTGTCCATTCCGGTCATCGCAAACGGCGACGTGGCCGTGCCGGAGGATGCGGTGCGCATCTTGGAGCATACCGGCGCGGACGCGGTGATGGTCGGTCGCGGCGCGCTGGGCGACCCGTGGATTTTTGAGCGGGCGAACGCGCTGCTGGAAACCGGCGTATGCCCGCCGTTGCCGCCGTTTGC
>NZ_CALWJK010000008.1 GCF_944380975.1 uncultured Agathobaculum sp.
GTAGCTTAGGCATGAGACGGAAAGAAGCCCAGCCGGATGCTGGGCTTCCAACCAATAATTATTGTAATAGGAGGTGTAGCAATGCTGACTGAATTCGGTAAAGAGTTGCGGAAACTACGTCTCGATCGTGATGAATACCTAAAGGATATGGCAGACAAACTCGATGTTTCGGTAGCATATTTGTCTGCAGTTGAAACAGGGAAAAGAAAAATTCCTGATGACTTTGTCAGCAAGATTGTCAAAGCGTACAAGCTAACAGACAAAGATGCAAACATGCTGAACGAACTGAAAGAAATCTCTGCTTCCGAGGTACGCGTTCCGCTCACGGACAAAACACAAAAGCAAAAAGAAGCGATCTTGTCTTTCGCCAAAGCTATCGGCGGCATCGAAAACAAAAAGTTGGATGAGATCCTTCGTATCATGAACGAGAAAGGATAGGTGTTGCATATCGTGCACAAAGGGCATTCCGAGAAAGTAACTTTCCCAGTTAAAAGAGAGCTAATTACTGCAATGACAATGATGCTACGCACTGTTTTTATGCAAGATGGCAAATCCGATTTTGATATTGTTGGGTTTCTCGACAAACGCTTCGCTTCGTTAGATTATGATCCTGAATTCAATCTTGAAGTAGTGGAAGATGAAGAATTGCCTACGCGGTTTGGAGAAACCGTTCCCTCAGAGCATGTTATTCGTGTGCGCCAAAGCGTGTACTTAAAAGCAAAGCAAGGGGATGGTTTCTCACGTCAGGTCATGGCGCACGAGTTGGGCCACTATCTTCTCCACAATGCAGAAACCGTTTCACACGCCTATGTTGACGACTCGTCACATGTTCCTGACGAAATGAACCCCGAAAAGCAAGCAGATGTGTTTGCAGCTGAACTTCTTGCCCCATCCCATGAGGTGCGTGGCATGAAGATCCACCAGATAAGCGTCATTTATGGTGTCACCAAAAGAACCGCGGCTGTGCAAAAGCAAATTGGTGAGCGCACTGCGGCGCATCGAAAAGCTACAAAACACTCCCCTTCTAAAAAGCAGCATAACTCGAACACAAAGAAAAAACGGTCAGGCCGCAAACCTAACCGTCATCGTCGGTAACATTATCCTCTGTGCACCAGAGAATGTGTCCGACCTATTATGTACTTGACACGTTAATAATAGCACATTCGTCCGAGTTGCGCAAGGGTAATTTTTCATAGATAAATTACTCGAAAGGAGGCGCAGCCGTATGTGGGTTTTCTCCAGATACATCACTAAGAAGGGAAAGCGCATCTACTCCAAGAATGGGAAGTGTTTCCGTTTTTGGGTTGACAATGAAGCTGACAATCAACCGGATTCTCAACTTAGTTTTGATGACATTGAGGAATAATTAACATATAAGAGATGCTGTCGGAGTGTCTCTTAAAAAAGCCGGCCTTTGGTATATCACCACAGGTCGGCTTTTATAGTCTTATTTCACATTCCGATCCAGCAGCGCGAATACCTCGCCACGGGTGATCTTATCGTCGAACCTCGTTTCGTCGATGCGTACGCCCTTAGCAATCAGACTGCCAAGATTCCGCTGTATCCAGCGCTGAGCCAATACCTATGCTCAGCGGAATACTGCTATGAACAAGCCCCGACCATCCGGCCGGGACTTTCCCGTGTCCAAATTGAACACCGTTATTTCACGGCGGCGGCCAACTTCTTCACCAGATCGTCGCCATACCGGTACTTGAGCAGATACTTCATCGTGCTTTCTTCCAGACCGCACGCGGCCTGCACCGTCTTAATGGCCGCCTGCACCTCGCTGTCCGCATCCGACACATCTGCGCGCGTCATCGGCGCAACGATGCCAGGCACCTTTGCCTTGGCGTCATACGTCACGCCGTACCCCGCCTGCGCCAGATCGGACAGCTGGACATAATTATAGCCCGATTTCTCAATTACGTCGCAGGTGTAGTTCTTGCCGTCAATGCAGACGGTTTTCTTTTGGGTCACTTCGTCGTCCTCCTTCTGAACCGTTTTGCCGAAGCCTTCTGCCACACCGTCTGCAATTGCACGCGCGATGTCGTAGAACTTCGCCTTGTATAGCTTCATATCGTCCGCGTCGTCCACAAAGCACGTCTCGATCAGCGCATGGCTGATGCCCTTGCGGTGCACGGTGTTCATCACCAGCAAATCGCCGCGCCGCTTGATGCCCCGACTGGTAAAGCCCAGCGCCGCAATGCGGCGGCAGATTGCCTGCTCCACCGTGATACCGGTCTCTCCGGTATGCACCAGCACCTCCACGCCCGTGGTCTTGCCATTGCCCTTCGGGTCGTTTGCCGCTGCGTTGAGGTGCAGCTCGATCACATAGCCCACGCCGGACAGCGGCAGGCTACCGCCGTTCTTCAGCACTTTGTAGGCATCGTTCTTCTGGTCGTACATCACGACCTCAAAACCGTAATTGCGCAGCAGCGGCGCAACGGCGGTCGCCATGCGGCGCGTCTCGACGGCTTCCGTATAGCCGCAGCCGACCGCGCCCGAATCATATGGACTGCCGCCATGCCCTGCAATCAGTAAAATTTTCATACGCACTCCTCTCTGGGGCAAACAAAACGCCCCGCCTTGACTTTGGCGGGGCGCGTGGTATAATATCTTATACAAGGGGCGCTGTCGGCAGACGGCTGACCCAAAAGTAATTGTTACAGAGTAACCGCTACATTTTGGTCGATGGGGCGGTTACTTTGCATATATGACAAAAATATGTAGCAAAACTGCTGCACATATGAAAATTCTAATGAATTTCATGTCCATATGCACCACCTCCTTTTTACAGGAGAGTGGTCAACCGCCCGCCGCTGGGAACGACAGCGCCCGACATATTATATCATCGCGCGCCGCGCTGTGTCAATTTGCCGCCTTTGTGCGGCTTTTTTCATTTTATTGTCCCGTCTGCGCCTTGACTTCGGGCAGGCCCGCGATGCTGGTCAGCAGCGACACAATGCCTGCCAGCGCCGCGCCGGAAAACACCATCGGCCAGTTGACCTCGCCCATCGCGGCCGCCGCGCCGATGACACCGATCGCCGACTGCGCCACGGTCTTGACCGCGCGCACACCCGCCGCCTTGATCCACAGCTTGGTTTTTTCGCTCAGTTTGCTCATGTTGTCGTTCTCCTTTCCGTTACTGGTTTTTCATGTCTCGGATATCGTGCTGCACCTCCAGCATCTGGCCTTCCAGCTTGTAGGTGCGCTCGATCACCTTATTGTGCTCGTTCACCTTTTTCTCGAGCTGCTCGATGCGGTAGCTGGTCAAACGCGAGGAAACCAGAATGCCGCCCAGCGATCCCACCAGCGTGCCGAACAGACTGATGCAGGAGAGAATGATTTCTACATTCATATAAAGGTGGGGCGGGCATTCACCCGCCCCGTCACCTCCTCCCGCTTACAGGCCGAGCAGCTTTCTGTCGGCCGCGCTCAGCAGCTCCGGCACGCCGGTCTGCACGCTGCGCCAGTGCTTGTACTGTGCGCGGGCAAGGTCATTGTGCTTCAGGCCGTGCTTCTTGTCGTACTTGTCAAGACACACACCGATGTCGCCGCCCATGGACTTAACTTCCTCGTGGTTCTGGATGTAGATGTTGTTCTTGTACATATTTTTTACTTCCTTTCCGGCCTTACGGCCAACGTATTTCATAAATAGAGGGATCGTCTCCCCTATTTGCCGTCAATCGGTCAAACACGCATAGGCATCACCCCCTCAATGTTTCAGCCACGCTGCCAGCCGGTGCAGCGCGTTCTCCAGCCACACCGCCGCCGCGCTGAGGAAAAACCACGCGACCGCGAATTGCAAGCACACCTGCCCCCAGAGGTTCAGCGGCATGTCGGAATAGTCCCACACGTTCCAGCTCAGCCAGCGGTTGACTATCAGCCCCACCAGCAGCTCGAGCGCGGTCACAATTACCGCGCCCTGCAGCATTTGCAGCCACAGCGGCGGGTGGTCCTGCCACTCGTCCAGCAGGCCGATGAGCACGAAGCACACCCCGCCCAGCACTCCCATGCTCCAATGGGTGTACCCGCGCCAGAGGGTTTCAATGCCCATGTAAGTGATGCCGCCGATGACGGCGAGCACCATATGTAACAACAGTTTTTTCACGTTACAGCCTCCGTTTCCGCTACCGCACCCGCCTGCATCAGTATCTCCTGCATGTGCGCCGCGAGATCGTCCGGCAGCTCTGCGCCGTAGGTGATGCCCGCCAGCTCCGCCGCGTCCGCGCGCCTGATCCATTCAAACAGATGGTTGCAGTAGGTTGTGTGGTAAATCTTATGCGCGATACTGGCCTGCGCAATCGCATTGATCTCCTCTTCTGTGAAAATGCGGCAAAGCGTATCGTCTGTATGGTATGGGTAAAAGGCCGCACCTTTATCAATTTCATTTTTCGCGGTTGTCAGGTTGATCTGGTCTTTCTCTGTCAGCGAGAAATGCTCTGTGCCCTGCGTGGTCTCCACATCCATGCCCGCATAGATGGCGGCTTCGCTTGCCGCAGATATTTCGGCATGTTTGGCTGCACGCTTGTCCTCCAGCGATACCGGGTCGGGGTGCTCCGCCTCCCACACGGCCAGCTCCTCGGCGGTCGCACCCTCGACCCACGCAGCGGCATCCTCGTCCCATCGGGGCTTGACAAAGCCCGCGCCGCCCGCGTGTTGGCGCTTTGTGGGTGGCGCGATGTCGAGCAGGCGCTCGCCCTCCAGCAGCTGATAATGCTGCACTACTTCCTGCCCCGATTCATCCGCGCGCGTGTAAACATAATTTTTGGAATACCCCCGTGCATCCACTACACAATAGAATTTTTCACTCATTCCATCACCTCAAGTACGTGCCTGATAGTTGTGATTTATCACTAAATACGTGTTCGCTGCATAATTATTGGGGATAGCTCGCCACAAGTTCACATTCCCATCACTTGAAATTTGGCCTAATGTCGCAAATGAATTGCCATCTGCGCCACGGTTTGAGACTGCGCTGAAGTTCTCTTCTGAGGCTTTTGGCAAAAATCCATCTGGTAATGTAGCTATAAGTGCACTGCCGCTTATAGCTGATGGTACAACTGCACCTGTCAGTAAAACCCCTCCAAACTGGTTTCGTTCCGCTCGTAATGTTCCAGTAAATCCGCTATTAAGCGGTATTGCAACCGATTCCGGCGGTATAGCATTCGCCTTACCCGCCAGCTCCTTCGCGACAGTGGTTTCCATCCAGTGCGCGGCGTTCCACGTCTCGCCGCCGTCGATAGGCGTGTTGCACTTATGCAGCTTCCCGCCGTGCGTGCAGTAGTCGCCCACGGCGTAGCTGCCCTCCGGGTCATATGCCGCAGCCGCAGAAAGAGCAAGGAAAATTCCAAACGCATCTACGACGCCTTGTACCGTCGTCGCGCCCGTGCCGCCCTGCGCAATCGGCACCGCTCCGTTTTCGTCCAGTCCCGCCACGCCGCCCGGCTGTCCGACCATACCGATGCTCACCAGCCCCACCGGGTCGAGCGTCACCGTCACCTCGCTCGCGTTGCCGAACTGGAACACGAACGCCCAGTCGATCGTAAAGCCCGGCGACTGCGCCGCCGTCGGGATGGGATCGCCTGTCTCGTCGGTCACGGTGGCATACAGCACTTCCTCGCCCGTGGGCGCGCCATCCGTCACACGCCGGACGTAAAACCGCAGCTCGGTCATCGTGAAGCCGGTCTCCACGCCCGCGTTTGTCAGCAGCACCGGCACGCGGCACTTGGGGCCGTCCACCGTGCAGGGCGCTTGCAGCGTCAAATCCAGCCGCTCCACGCCCTCCGCGTCCGCCGCTGCCGCGCGCGTGAAGGTCAGGCCGTCGCCCGTGCCCAGCAGCGCTGCTTGCAGCGCGTTTCCCTCGGGGGTCAGCCCCGCAGCCGTCCATTTTACAGGGGTTTCGCTCATCTATTGCACCTCGATTTCTGTATAAATCCTGTTCTTTGTGCCGGTCACAGCGGCATATTGCACCGCACCGGCCGTGCGCTTCCACTGCTCTACCTCCGCATCGGGATAAACCGTGCGGCGGCTCGCCGCGATGACCACGCACACATCCGCCTGCGTCTCGCGCAGCAGCTTGACCGCCACCGCAAACGCGATGTGCGCCGGGATGACTTCGCGGAGCGATTCGCTCATCGCGTCCAGCGCCGTCGGGAACGCGCCGGACGAGACAAACTGAAACTGCACGCGGTGCTCGCGCGGGAACTCCTCCACCGTGGACACCGCGCCCGCCGCATAAGCTGCTGCCACGTTTGCCAGCATTGCCCGCGTGGTCGTCTGCGGGGAGCGCATTTTGGCCTTGACCCGGCTGCGCCGGTCATCCAGCGTGTCGGTGGCCTGCGGGGTGACGCCGTATTCGCGCTCCCAGTGGACGATACCCCATGTCGCGGTGTCGATACATAGCTGCGTCAGCCAGTCGAGCGCCCGCGCGCGGAACACTTCGCCCAGCACCCAGATGATGCCCGCCGCCGCACCCACCTCTGGGCTGTTCAAGTACCGTTCAGGCAGCAGGTCGGCCAACTTACGCGCCATCGTCCGCCGCCTCCTCTGCGATGCCGTTTACCGTCACCGTGCCGAGCATCGGGATTTCATTCGCGTCCAGCGGCACATTGTCCGTGCCGCCGCCCACCAGCAGATCCGCGCAATCGGTCACGCCGGGCAAGCCCATCACAAGCGCCAGCACACGGTTATACACCACCTCTGCGCCCTCGGTGAATGCGATCTCTCCCAGATATTCGGCCAGCCGCTCAGTAAGCACTTGCTCGGTGTTCAATTTGGACACCGTGCCGTCGGTCGTGACCGTGACACTGACCGTAACCGGCACACCCGCCGCACTCTCGACCGTCACCTCGGCGGTGACCGGCCGCTGCGTCTCGATGTAGGCCGCAACTTCGGCGCGCAATTCCTCCTCGACCGGCCGCAGCGCCATGTCTGCGATGATGACCTTGACCGTGCCCGGCCCGTCCCAGCAACGAATGACCGACGCTGCGCCCACGCCGTTGACCGCAAGCGCCCACTGGTGATAGTGCCGGTCATTGCCCGAGGTCGGCGGCGTCTTTTTGTACGCATCCAGACGGGCAAACAGCGCCGCGTCTGTCTCCGGATCGGTGCCGCCCGCGGCGGCTTCTTCGTTGGTGAGGGCGGTAACGCCGCTGACCGCCTGCTGCATGCTGATGATCGCGCCCGCGGGGACGTTGTAGGCCGTGCCGACCGCGTCCGCCGTCGCCGTGACCGTTCCGCTGCCCGATTCACCCAGCGTCAGCGCTTCGTCGGTCGCAAAGCCCAGTCCGTCCTGCGTGACGCACAGCGTACCCGCCGGAATGGTCGTGCCCGCCGAGCCGGTGAAAGTCAGCAGAACACTCGCCACCGTGCCGGGCTTGCGCGTGATGCCGTAGCCCGCCGCGTTTTTGTCGATGAAGCGGCCGCTCGTCTCGTCTACAAACGAGATGGGCACCTGTGCGCGCAGCGCCTGCAAGCCCTCCCAGAACACATAAGCGCCGGGCGCGAGGATGATCTGCAGCAGCGTGCCCTCGGCGGTGGACAGCCCCAGCTCGTCCGAGAGAAAGGCGCGCAGCATGTCTTGGATGCCTTCGGGCGTCAGGCTGTCGAAGTCCTGCGTGAGCAGCGTCGCTTTGAGCGCGTCCAGCTGCGTTTGCAAAGTTTCTGCATTATCCGACATCGGTTTCCACCTCCATTTTCACCTCACCGTACACACTTTGAATGGCAAAGCCGACCGTCAGCCGGTCTCCCACCACGGCGATCGTCGTGCCGGTCACCGCTGTGATATAAGGACTGGCGAGCAGACACTCCTCGATGTAGCGCTGCACCTCGGCGCGCTTGGTCTCCGCCTGATAGCCCTGCCCGATCAGCATGTACGTTTCGTTGCCGTAATTCGCGGAAAAGCACGGCCAGAGGAACCGCTCGGTGTGCAGCGCGTTCCACGCCCACACCGCAACCGCCTCCGCACGCTCGACCACGACCGGCACGCCTTGCCGCAAGATGGGAACGTCGTTTACGAAATCCCACGCGCATTCGCGCAGCACGGGCAGTTCTGCCGCCGGGGCCGCTGCCGTCGGCTGCAAATACGGAAAAATACTCTCCTCGGCCATGGGTTTACCCTCCTTCCATCGTCAGCAGCACGTCGTAGTGCTGCCGGTCTGCCGAGCGCAGCAGCAGGACACGGTCGCCGCGCGAAACGCCGCGCCGCAAGCCTGCGGCAAAGCCCAGATCGTCCTCGTCGAGCGGTAGGCCGTCCGCCTGCACCGCGACCTCGCCGTCGTGCTGGGTGTCCTTTGTCACATGACCGAACACCAGCGCCGCGCCCGTGCCGGACGAACCGCCGCCGTTTCCCAGCTCCCGTGCCAATTCTGCCAATGCGCTCATCCGTCCACCTCGCTTCCGCTCTCGCTCTCGCGCATCTCGTTCTTGAAATTCAGCGTCAGGCGGCAGGTGTACACCCCGTTCTGCCAGACGTGCGTGTCCTCGTCAATCCAGCAGGTGTTGGCAAGGCCGGTGTACGGCTCGGCAATGTAGATCGTGTTGCCGGTGATGAGCTTTGTGTGACCGAGACAGGTCACGCTGGCGCGCCGCTCGACGCCATTGTCCGCGAGGATCTCTTTTGCCTCGGCGGTCGCGTCCTCGCCGTCCGACTGCGTCAGCACGTCGGCCAGCAGGCCGTACCGTTTGACCGCTGGGTTGTCAGAAATTTCGCGCACAAAGTTGCCGTCACTGTCCACGATGATGACGCGGTTTTTCATGTTCTCGATGCTCTCGCCATAGGTCGCGGTCTGCAAATTCGTCCCGCGCTGCAAAATCACCGACTGCGGCGTCACCGTGCGCTCGATGACGTCCAGCCGCAGCCCGGAAAACCGCAGCAGATACTTCTTGCCGGTTTGCTGGCTCGCGAGCGTGTAGGCCGTGTCGATGATGCGATAGACCTCGGTGGCCGAAAACTTGCGCCGGATGGCGACGCCCGTCTGCGCCAGCGACCCGACCGGCACGCCGTAGGTGCTGCACAGCTGCCGCGTGATGGTTTCGGGCGTCTCGCCCGTGTATTTGCGGCTCGCGCGGCTGTTCTTCAGATAAAAACCGTAATCGTAGCAGGTGACCGACATGGTGGATGCGTCGGTCGATTTATCCTTGCTGGCCACGACGCCGGCAAACAGGGTTTCATTGCCCACGCCCATCGAAATGCCGCCCGCAAGCGGCAGATAGACGTAAGGCAGGCGCGGGTCGGTGGCAGAGACGATCATCTCCAGCTCGAGCGTGCGGCACACGCTATCCACGTCGCCCGACCACGCGATGCGCCGGAACATGTGCGACACATCCCACTCGCCGTCGTCATTGCGGACATGCACCCACGGGTGCACATACTGGTATTGCTCCATGTCTCCCGCCCTCCTTTACAGCGCCGACGCGGGCGGGATTTTGAGAACGCTCCCGTCGTAGATGAGGTTGGGGTTTGGGATGCCGTTATAGGCGGCGAGTTTGGGGTACAGGTTCGCGTTGCCGTAATACTTGCGGCAGATGCCGGAAAGCGTGTCGCCCGGCTGCACCGTGTGGTTCTGCACCGCAGTCTGCGCGGGCGTTTCGGTTGCGCGGGCGGGTGTGGACACGGTCGCCGCCTGTCCGGAGGACGTGCCCTCGTCGCCCACCAGCCGCACAGGGTTGGGCTGGCGGTGCCGCCGCATGGTCAGCACGCAGTAGTAGTCGCCCGTGCCCTCCTGCTGGCGGTATTGCAGGTTTTCCAGCAGCACCTCGCACTGCGTGCGGCTGTCCGAGACGATGAACCGGCACACCTCTTTCCGGTCACCCGTCAGCTCAAAGAAGTCGATATAATGGAACGGCTCAAGCACCGTGGTCGGGTCGTTAAAGGGGTACGCCTGCACGGGCAGCATGAACTCCAACCGCTCGGTAAACAGCGTGCGGTCGCCCGCGAGATGTACGTCCCCGAAGCCGGTGAGGTTGACCGTCTCGATGTTCACGCCGCGGTCGATGATATATTCCTTGGGCGTGACCGGCAGCACAACCTCCTGCCCGGTGGTCAGGTTGAAGAAAATGATGCGGCGCTTGCGGGGGCGATAGGCTGCCGCCTGCTGGGCGGCCAGCGTGCCGACCATATTGCCGATGACGGCGCCGCCGATGATAATACCGCCTGTGATGGACATGGGGCGTTCCTCCTTTCCCGATGTGATCAGCGCAGAATACGTACCTGCGCCATAATGCGCGCCGCAACCGCCTCGGCGATCGCGCCGATGTCGCTGTCCTGCCGGACGGTGTAGTTGCCGCCCATATTGATGACCACGCCACCTGTGCCGCCCTGATCCTGCGCCCGCGCTTCGCGCGCAGTCAGCACGCGCTCGCCCTCGTGCAGCAGATAGAGCGTGTTGTCGCGCGGCACGCGGTTTTCGCCGATGGCGCGATAGGGCGATGTCGCGCCGGTCAGGTGCGAGCCGGTGGTCGTACCGGTCAGGTGCGAGCTGGTGATTGTGCCGCTAGACGTACCGATCGACGTGCGAGCAGATGCGCCCGCAGCAATACCGCCGCTGGTGGATACGCTTTCGTACAGCACCGGCACTTTAATCGGCGGTGGTGTATAGCTGTTAATGTGACGGGTGATGCCTTGCGTCAGCTTTTCGCTAACCGAATAACCCGCATTTTCATATGCATCCCCAGCACCGGCGGCGATGCCGTCTGCCAAAGCGATATTGGCCTCGGTCATGGCATCAGCCGCATCCGTCTGCATATAGGTACTGTATGCCAGCGACTCCGCTTCGCCTTTCGCCGTAGCCAGTTGTGCCTGCGCGTCCAATATCTCGGCATCGGTTGCCGTCGAACTCTCAATCGTCGCCATCGCATTCATATACCGCTGGTGCAAATCTTCTACCTGCGCGGCAATTTTAGCATCCATATCCGCGGGTATTTCGCCGGTAAACATGCCGTTAAACACGTCCTGATAGATGCCTTGCTGGAGATTTTCCGCATCGGCCTTAAATCTGCCAAGCTGCTCGTTCATCTCCATCATCTTCTGCCCGGCTTCACCTTCGAGCCAGTCGATCTGGTCGGACATGCCGATTTTCTTGCCCTCGTTGTAACCCTCGCCCATGGCGTTCTGCAGCTCCTGATTCCAGCCCTCGAGCGTGGAGGACAGCCCCTCAAAGGTCTTACTCTGCTGCTCCATGGCGCCGGAGTACATCTGCTCCATGTAGGACTGGATGATCTGCACGGCGTCGGTGCCCGCGATGTCGCCGCCCGAAATCATGGAATAAGCGTCGCCCTTGCTCACGCCCTTGGCATTTGCCAGCGCGCCGATCGCGTCGATGCCGCGATCTTGTAGGATGTTCAAATCCTCGAGCGTGGTCTTGTTGCTCGAGCGCATGCGGCCGAGCGCGGTGGACACATTGGTCATGTCCGCCGCCGTCATGCCGAGCGCCGCGCCTGCGTCGCCAACCGCGGTCAGTGCGGGAAGCATCTCATTCGCCGCGTAACCGTAGGTCTTGAGCGTCTTGCTCATGGCTGTCAGGTCGCTGTACAGAAACGGCGTGACGTTGGCCATGGTTTTCAGTTCACTCAGATATTGCTGCGCCGTGTCCTTCGAGCCGAACAGCGTCGTGAATGACGTAAGATCGGTCTCGCGCTGGCCTGCAAGCGCCGAGCCGCTTTCCAGATCGGCCGCCTGACGCTCTTGCACAGCGTTGTACTGATCCTGCACATAGCTTTTGAACGCTTCGTCCCGGCTTTCAAACTTCTGTGTTGCGGCTTCGATGCCGCCGGACACCGCGCCGATCAGACCACCCGCAGCCGCGCCAATAGCCGTGCCAATACCGGGCGCAACCATCGAACCAGCGGCCGCGCCCATGGTCGCGCCCGAAATCGCGCTGCCGAGGAACGATTCAATCGCCGCACCATCGGTCGTGCCGTAGTACGAGCCGAAGAACGCCCCCGCCGCACCCGACAGGCTGTTGCTCAGCATGTCACCGAAGCCCGCGGTCGCCAGTGCCGAACCAACCGTGCCCAGCATCGAACCGGAGCTGCCCGCCTTGGCACTGCTCCCGCCCGCCGCGCTTTGCCGGTTGGCGATTTTGCTGTTCGTACCGGCGAGCGTCCGCATGCTTTTCTCTGCTTCTATTGCATTCGCATTGACCGCTTTTAGCTGGCTGGCCAGATTATTCAGCTCAAACTGCTTATCTTTCATGGCCAGCTCATCCGCTGCGTCTCCCGTTTCTTCAAAGCGTTTTTTTGCTTCTCGCAGCTCGTTTTTGACCTTTGTCATATTGAGCTGCACGGAAACGCGCGTCTTATTCAGCGTATCAAGGCTTTGCTGTAACGACTCGATGCTCTTCACGCCCGTGCGCGTTGCATCTGCAATCTTCTTGAGGGTCGTGGTATAGTTGTCCTTCGCGCTCAGCGCAATCGAAACGTCAGGCATGGGCGGCGGCCTCCTCCCGGTGCAGTTTTTCACTCTCCGCCCGCCAGCGGATGCCCTCGAGCGCCTTGGGCAGACACTCGGCCATGACAAACGCCTGCAGCACCAGCTTCTCGCCGGGCGGGAGCTTCAGATAGTCGGACGGCAAGACGTGATGCTGCCGAAAGAGCAGGTACATCAAAAACGTCTCGTCGTCCTCTCTCAGTTTTTTTCGATATCCGCCAAAATCTGCAGCGTGGACGCGCGGTAGCCGGACAGCTTTTCGATCGCGGCCTGCAAGTCCTCGATCTCGCCTGCGCGCAGCATCTCGCGCACGACCTCATAGGGCGTCACTGAGCCGCACGCCTGCTGCAAACGCTTGTCGCGCAGGTTGGGTTCAACCACGCCCGCCGTGATGATTGCCGCAGCGAAATCCGCGCCGCTCGACATTTGCTGGATCTCGCGCACCTCGTTATAGCTCAGCTCGCGGATGCGGAACACGACCGGATTGCCGTCCGCGTCCGTCCAGCTCTTAAACTGCAAAAGCTGCTCGCCGGGTGCGCGCTTGCACACGTCCAGCAGGCGTTCAACTGTAGTCGGGGTTTTCTTTTCGTTAGCCATATTCGTTTCCTCCTGTTATTTCGGCTGAATTAAATCAAGATAGTCCCAGCGCGTAAATGTAAACGGACACTCAATCTGTCCTTTGGCGGCCAGCTCCCAGTCCGCGAGCGTCAGGTCATCAAACGATGCGTCGTAAATGACCACGCGCTCTGCGCCGTAGGAATCCGGGTCGTCGAGCAACGAGATCAGCTTGACGCGCGTGTCCTTGCCCTCTTTCAGGTTGTCGCTCATCTTGATCGCCATGCGGGAATTGACCTTGTGGAAACGAATCGTGCCCGTGCCCTTGGCGCTCATCAGCTTGGTATCTACCATGAACTGGCAGCACATCGGCACTTCCTCTTTGTTTGCTGCGACCTTGGCCTGCATACCGAGCGTCTCGCCGCACAGTTCGTCGTCCATCCATGCCTGTCCGTGCGTGCCCGAAATGACGCGCGAGGCAGAATCCATGCTTGCACTCATGTCTGCACCTCCTTTTATACCGTGATATGCATCGTGACATCTTCGATCGCGTCCACGATCGTGAACTTGCCCACGAGGAACACATGCGAGCCGGTATCCGCGTGGCGCAGCTCGTCGTCGCTCATCTCCTCGCCCGCGTCGCCCAGATAATCGCGTACGGCCTCGGTGTCGATATCGAGCGACGAGCCGCCCTCGAGCAGAATGCCCGCTGCCTCCAGCGTCTGGAAATAGCTGCGGCCTGCCGTCACCAGCAGCATGCGGTTGTCGTAGGTGTTGGCGAACTTGCCGATAAAGGTGTCCTCGATGGTCGCGCGGAAGTCCGCGTCCACGCGGTCAATGACCTCCAGCGCCTTGATTTTCTGAAAGATCGGGCCGTGGTCTCGGCTCGTGGTGGTCAGCGAATTGACCGCGCGCGCGATTTTGACCTGCCGCCCGTCGTGAATCAGAATCAGCTTGCCCGCGTCAATGGCGGCGTCCGCCGTCTCCTTGTCCAGTCGGGTAATATCGGTCAGCTCGGGCAGCGGCGCGTATGTCGCGCTCATCGTCCACGGCGTGCCCGCAATCACGCCCGCAATGCGTGAGCAATACTGCGCCTTGGTGAAGCTGTTTTCGCCGTCGGTCATGCCGTCCGCCTCGAAGTTAATGACCGGATCATAGTCTGCCACCGTCTCGGGCAGCACGCACTTGATGTGGCTGTGCGCCGCGCGGCGCTCCTTGAGCCATGTCACCATCGCCTGCGCTTCCTCACTTGTCAGGTCGGGCGGGCCGACCAGATAATCAACCTCCTGCGTGGCGAAATACGCGAGCGCCTGCGCGAGGTTTTCGTCCTCTTCGCCGGTGACGTACACATACACCGCCTTGGGCGGGTTGACATAACCGGCAAACGCCCACTCGAGATAGGCGCGGTTTTCCTCGCTCAGCTCGGCGGGGATTTTGGTCGCGCGCGTCAGGCGATGCGCGCCCGTCTGCGTGGTGTCGCGCACAATCACGCCGACATAGCCCTTGTCGCCCATGGCGATCGTCAGCTGCGCGGCGGTCTGGAATGAAATATCAATCGAAGGCAGTCCCATGCCTTATCCCTCCTTTGTCTGGCTCGGCTGCGTACCGAAAGCCACGTCTGCAATGAGCGGCTGCGTGACGGGTGCCGCCGGGCGGGTGTCCTCGTAGGTGACGGTAATCGTCACATCCGCGATGTCGAGCGAGCGCGACACATCGACGCGGGCGGCGGTCAGCTTGCGGTCGCCGCAATGAAGCGCGCCGCGCTGCAAAAACGCCGCGGTCAGCGTTTCGGTCACGTCATACAGGCGGGCGGTTTGGGTTTCGTAGCGGTCGCCCACCTCATCGGCACACTGCACCGTGATCATCTGCTCGACCTCGACCACCGCCGCCGTGCGCGAGGTGATCTTGCGTCCCTCCGGACGCAGGAAAAAGCTCGGCCGCTCGAACTGCTCGGGCAGCACATCGACGTACACCGTGCGGTCAGGATAAAGCCGCACAAGGATCGCGTTGATCCCGTCCATGATCTCTTTGATTTTCAGCATTTATCGTCCCTCCAGTCGGCCCGCAACCTCGCGTCCCCACTTGTCCACCTCGCTTTGCAGCATGTGCGGCAGCGAGGGACGCGCGGCGTTATAAAACCCGCGACCGGACACATACAGCATCTTAATGCGCGGCCAGTAACGTGGGTTTCGTCCGCTTGGGCGGCGGATCGCGTGGCCGTTCTCCAGATAATTCGTGATTGCGTTCAGGCTGTCCGGGCCGCTGTCGGTGCCGGATGGACGGACAGCCGCATAGCCACCGCCCGAACCAACCACACGCGCTTGCACACCGCTGATATGGCCATGCGCGTCGTTAAGCTTGCCGCGAATCTGACTGCGCACCTCGGATTGCATCCGCGCGCCCAGCCGTTCATGGATGGCGCGCTGGTCGGCGCGCTTGCGCTTGACCTCCGCGTCGCAGCGCTTGGCAAACTGCCGCAGACCGTCTGCATCCTGTGGCATCAGGTGTCCACCTCCCGCGTAATCTCGTACTCATTCTTGTACTCGGATAGCTGGTGTTCAATTTGGACACGGTAGCGGTCACCGCCGACCGTCACGACCTCGCCCGCCCGCAGCGTGACCGTCTTGGGGCAGATGGCGACGAGCGTATGCGTGAGCGTGTCGTGCGTGTCGCCCTGCGAAAAGCCCTCGTATTTCTCGGTCAGGCACGCCGGGAACGTGAGCACGCGCTCGGTCGTGAGCGTCGGATTGTTGAGCGCGTTCTTTTCGACCTTGGTGCGCTGCACGGTACAGATCACCGGCTCGGCCTGCACCGTGGACAGCTCGATATGCCCGCGGTCGGGGTGCGTCAGCTCCGCGAGGAACAGGAAATGCCCCCGCCAGCGCAGCGCCTGAAAGAGCGTCAGCGGCTGGCAACGCATGGTCACGCGCCACTCCGGGCGGCTCACGCCGACTGTCGAGAACAGGCTGCGCTTGCCGGTCTGCTCGACCTTTGCCCACGTCGTCTTGCCCTCCTGCCAGTCCCAGCCCGTGCCGTCCGGGTTTTCCACAAGGCTGAGGATCGTCACCCGCTCCCGCAGCTCACCCGCCTGCACCATCGGCCGCACCTCCGTAATTGCACCGGATTTTTAGCTGATTGAACATCGAGCGCACGATCGGCGGCACGGTCTCCAGCGCCTGCTGGGGCGTGTCCGCGCCGCGCGTGTCGTACATCTGCAAGGTCATCGCCTGCACGATGAGGTCATGCTGGGCGGGGCTTACGTCCCGCCGCACGCCCGCGCTCGAAAGATAGGCGTCGTTCGCCTGCATCAGCCCGGCAATCAGCTCGTCATCCTCGTCGTAGTCCACCTTCATGTACCGCTTGCACGCGTCCAGCCGCTCCTGCGCCAGCGCGGCCTGTTCCTCGGCGGTCATCAGCCCGCACCCGGCAGCGTGATCTTGCCCGCCGCAACGGCCTTGTCGTCAAACTTGGCCACCGCCAGACGGGTGATCGCGCGCACCTCGGTCGAGTTGGTGTTCCACGCGTTGCCGCCGACGTTGGTGGACGCGATCTCCATCGCCTGACGGCGGAACAGCGTGCCGAAGCTCTTGAAATCGCCCACATACAGCGGTGCGGTCGTGTTGTTCGGCAGCACGGCGTCGGATACGACGTGCACCGCGCGGCCGCCTACCATGTACTGCGTGCGGTCGGCCGGGTTGACCTGCAGCAGCGGACGGCCGTTGCCGTCCTCAAGGCTGTCGAGGAAGTTAAAGCCGCTCTGATTGGTCAGGAACGACGCCGACACGCCGAAAATCGGGTCGAGCGTGACATTGACCAGCTTTTTAATGGTCTTGAGCGCGCTTGCCTCAGCGATCGAAGTCGCAGAGCCATCCAGCGCGGTCAGCAGCGTCAGCAGCAGCTTGTTCTCGGTGATGACGGCCTTTTTGCCCAGCCAGCGAGACAGATACGCGAGCAGGTTCTGGTCGGTGTCCGAAAGCAGGTCATTGGACACCGGTACGATGAGTGCGTAGTCCTCCACCGTGAACTCCACCTTAGTAAACGCGGGCTTGTCATCCTTGCTGATCGTGCCCATCTCGGCAACCTTGGTGAAGCCGTTCGTCGGCGCGGTGTCGCGCACGCGCGAGCCGGTGTTGGTGCTGACGGTCTCGACGGTGAACAGCTCGCTCAGCGGGTTGAGCGCGCGCATCTGCTCGCGGATCATGGTCTGGATGTCGGACGGCACGATCAGGCCGCCGTCCGCGGGCGTACCCTCGGTCATGCCCTCATTTTTCACCGCGCGATGCACAATGTCGGCGTTCTGCAGGTAGCGCGTGCGGTCGCCTGCCGCGCCCGCGCGCACGCACTCACAAAATGCGTGGATGCACTCGCTTGAGTTCACCGGCGCACCGGCTGCGCCCTGCGCCGGGGCGAGATTCTGCGGTTCTGGTGTCGCGCTCTCCTCGGCCTGCATCAGCGCCTTCACACGCGTGATCTCTGCGCTGATCGGTGCCAGCTCGGCCTGCGCCGCGTCAAAAGCGGTCTGGTCACCCGCCTTGTCGGCTTCCTTCATGCGGTCTACGATCTCTTTGGCCTTAGCCTGCAGATCCAACAGTCGCTTCTTCATATCGTTTTTCCTCCTATCAATACAGTTCCGCCTCGGCCAGTGCAATCGCGCGGGCGCGGGCCTGCTTGGTGTTCAAATTGGACACATTATCCACGGGCGGCTTGCCCTGCTGCGCTTCGCGGTACGCCGCGCGCAGCTTCTCAATATCCGGCGCGCCGCCCGCGGCGTTCCAGACGTTCATCGGGTTCGCGCTGCCAGTCTCACCAAGGATTTCATCCACCAGTCCAGCATCCAACGCCTCGCGGGCAGTGAGGAAGGTCTCCCGGTCCATCATGCGGCGCAGCGCGTCGCGGCTGGTCTTGCCCTGGCACTTGTGCTCGTAGGCCGCAAGGATCGAACCGGTCACGGCTTCGAGCATCTGCACACTCTCGCGGTGCGCGACTTGATTGCCCTCGGTAAAGGTGCTCGGCAGATGGATCATCACCTGCCCGACCGGGCTTGCCGCCACGGTGTCCGCGCCCGCCATCACGACCGACGCTGCCGAACCGGCAAGGCTCTGCACCTCGGCGCGGGTGTGGACATTCGCCGCGCGCAGGATGGAGTACATCTCAAAGCCCGCGTAGACCGAGCCGCCGCCCGAGTTGATCTCGAGCACGAAGTCCTCGCCCGCGGGGTTGTCCGCCATCGCCTGCCGGATATCCGCCGGGCTGACTGCTGCCATGCCGAAAAAACGGTAAATGGGCGCGTCCTCATCCGAGGAAATCACGCCTTTCAGGTTGTATCTCATGTGGTTTCACCCCCTTCGGTGTTTGCAGATGCGTTGCGCAGTATGGATAGCTTGCGGAACAGATCAGCCGGAATATAATTGAGCGACGCATAGCGTTCGTCGCCGCCCGGCACGTCCGGAAGATCCTCCAGCGCCAAAATATCGTTGATGCTGTACACGCCGATCTCGCGCATACTCTTAAACCATGCGGCACGCGCCGCCCAGTCGCCGCGCAGCTCGCCCATCATATTGCGGCGAAATTGCAGCCCGGCGGCCTGCTCGCTCGTGGTCAACAGCTTGTAGGTGTCCTCCTGCTCGTGTGCCGCCACGATCGGGCTGAGCGTCCGCTGCATGTACTCGATGGCCGCCTGCACGTTGCTCGCGTAGGTCTGCTTGCCGACGCCCAGCTTGTACAGCGGAATATTGAACAACCGTGCCACGTCCTCAATGCTGGCGGCCTTGTTCTCGATGAACTGCGCGTCGCGGTTGGATGCTGTAATGGGCGTGTACTTCATGCCAAAGTCGAGCACCGCCGTGCGGTAGGCGTTGTCCGCGCCCGCGTAAATGTGCTCCCACTCGCGCCGGATCGCGTCCTTGACCGAAATCTTTGTGCCATCCTCCAGCGTGATGTCCTGCTGGTTGGTGAGGTCGGTTTCGGCACTCAACACGCCCGCGAGCTTCGCGCCGTTCTTGTAAAAGCCGACCTCGTATTTCTGCGCTTGCAGCGCGGCCTCGATGGTTTCCGCGCCGCGCCGGAGGTAGGAAACGCCCTCCAGCCCGTCCACGGAAAACGCTTTATAATGCAGCACATCGGCAGGCCAGAACTTGCGGAACTCGCCCGTTCTGGGGTTGGTGCCGATGTACCACAGCCGCCCATTATCGTCCAGAAACGGCTGCATGTAGCCCGGCGCGATGGGCAGCAGTTCCTGCGGCGCGCCCCAGCGATCACGCAGGATGAGCGCGTAGGCGTTGCCGTGCGCGATGCGGCGGCTCTCCATTAACTTGTGATAGTCAAACGCCGTCAGCGCCTCGGTCGGACGGCCGGTCAACATCCGCAGCGCCGGGTGGTCTATCTGCCGCTCGCGTGTCGCGCTGTCCATTAAATAAATGGGCATTTTGGCGACGCTGTCCGAGATGATCTCGATGCAGGCGTTGACCGCGGGCAGATTCATCGCGCGCAGCGTCTTGCCGTCGTACAGGCTGCCGCCCGTGTCCCAGCCCAGCGGGCTGTCCAGCGTCAGGCGCGTGGAATTGGTCACGCGCCGCGCCATGCGGTCAAGAATCATCGTCCGCACCTCCGTACCGCGCCAGCAGCCAGCCCGCGCCAATCAGCACCGCGCCGGTGGCACTCAATCCCACGACCGGCGACACCATCCACAGCGCGACCACGATGCACACCGCGCCGCACGCGGCAAGGGCATCGGGCAGGAATTTCAGAATGCTTTTCATGTGTCGTCCTCCGTGCCGTCCAGCAGCAGGCACTCGCCGGTCGTGGCGATACCGATGTGGACGAAAAATGCGGCGCGCGCCTTGTCGTCCGACGCGCCTTGCGCCTGCTCCCAGACTTCGACCGCCTCACGCCAGGTCATCGTGCGGTGCTGGTCGTTGACGCCCTGGGCAATCGCGCGGATGTCCTCGAGCGCGGCGATGTAGTCGGGCGCGGGCTTTGCAGGCGGGGACTGCGTCTCGGGGATAGTCTGCGGGTTGGTGTTGGGTTCTGCCATAGGGGAAACCTCCTTTTATAATTTCCATGCGCCGGACGCGACCGCGTCGGCCAGCGTCGGCTTGGGTTCGAGCTTGCTCGTCGCAAAAGCGATGATCCAGCTGACCGTGATGTCGATACGGCCGCGGCTGCGTTTTTTGTTCGGGTGGATGTTCTCGTTGCTGTCCGTGTCGCACCGGACGTTTGCAAAGCACTGACGCGCGGCCGTGTTGTGGACATGCAGCATCTCATGCGTGCGGATCAGGTGCTCCATCTCCTTCATGGGCGGGCTGATGCTTTTCATGCTCTGCGGGATTTCCACGATCTGCGTGGACTTGCCCGCCCCCGCGATCAGAGAAGCTAAACGCTGGGTGATGGTGGTGGAAAGCCACGGGTCGAAGCCTATGATACGCAGATCATAGGCCTCCACGGCCTGCATGATGGTGTCGATGACGTCCTCGTAGTCGATCACGTCACCCGGACAGCCGCGGATAAAGCCCGCGCGAATCCAGTCGCGGTAGGGCGCGTGGTCGGCACGCTCGCGCGCTTCGATGTCGTCCAGCGGTATCCAGCCGGTGAACAACGCGACCCACTTGTCCAGCCCGTCCTGCGGCGGGAACAGCAGCGTCAGCGCAGTGAGGTCGGTACTCTTGGACAAGTCACCGCCGCCGAAACACTTCTTGCCGCGCAGCAGCTGTACCGCTTCGCGCCAGTCCTTGCAGCCCTCCGGGTTCCACTGCGTCTTGTCGTAGATCGTGACCGGAATCCAGCCGACCGTGTGGGTGGCGATCCACTGATTAAGCCGCAGCCAGCGGAACAGCCGCTCGGCGGCCTCGCTGCGCTTGGCTTCCTGCGCTTCGGCGCGGATGGTGGACAGCTTCACCGTCTTGCCGATCGAGGGATTGCAGCGTTTCCACAACGCCTCGTCGTAGATGTTGATGCTCTTGAGTTCGTCCTCGTCCTCAATCAGACCCAACCCGTAAATGATCGGCAGCCAGCGCGGGTCGTCCAGATCGCCTTCACGCGCGCAGCCATTGCGGCAGCGCAGGATGGACAGCGCCTTTTCGTGGACTTCCCAGCCGATGGATTTGCGGTCTGGGTCGTCGCCCGCCGTCGTCAGCACGATCCAGACCGGCATCTCGCGCGCGTCGCCCGCGCCGAACGTCATGACGTCCCACAGGTCGCGGTTGGGCTGTGCGTGCAGCTCGTCGAAAATCACGCAGCTGGGCTTGTAGCCGTGCTTGGAGTAAGCTTCGCTCGACAAAACTTTGAGTTTCGAGCCACTGACTGTGTCGTAAATGGTCTTGGTGCTGTCCACAATGCGGCTGCGCTTCATGAGCGCGGGCGAGTGCTCCACCATCCACTTGGCGGCCGAATACACGATGCCCGCGTTGTCGCGGTCGGCGGCGACGACGTACACCTCGCCGTTTACCTCGCCGTCCGCGTACAGGTGATACACGCCCAGCGCGGCGGCAAGCTCGGATTTGCCGTTTTTCTTGGCGATCTCGAGGTACAGGTACTGGTACCGCCGGATGTAACTGCCCGCGGGGTCGGCCTCGTCGCCCTCGGCCTCAATCATCTGGCCGTAGAACTCGGTGACGGCGTCGCGCTGCCAGTCCATGAGCCGGAACGGCGCGCCATTCGAGCAGGTCAGGTATTCGATAAATTCACAGACAAACGACGCCGCCTCGGCGTCAAACATCGGCGCACCTCCTTCCGCTCCGGCGCTCTGACGGACGGGCGAGGGTTTCGCACCTCGCCCAGCCGCCGAAAGGACAAATGAAAACACCCGAGCAGCTTTTGCCGCCCGTCACAGCGCCGGAAAGTCATTCCTTTTGTCATTACTTTTTGTTGGTGTTCAATTTGGACACCGTTTCACGCAGCCTATCATGTGGACACTCCTGCACTCGCTCGACGCGGCGCATGGTGCTTTCGCACACGCCGAACTTGTTGAGCATCGGGCAGAACAGGCTGCACATGATTTGCTTGCTCATGCTTTACGCCGCCTTTCCGCCCGCTCGCGCAGCATCTGGGTCATCGGGTCGACCTCTGCCGGGTCTTCCGGCGGTTTTGGCACGACCAGACGGCAGCGGCTCGAGATTGTCAAGCCCATGCTGTTGGCGCACTGCTGGCACTGGTCAAAGTAGGTACGGGCGACACGAGACCAGGTGCCCGCCTCCTTGGCGTCGTCCATGTCCAGCGCGTCGCGCGCCTTGAGGTGTGCCGCGACCCAAGCATCCCTGCTCATCAGGTAGCGTGCCAGGATGTCGAAATCCAGCTTAGACAGCAGGCCGACCTCGTTCAGCGCGCGGCCGAGCTTAGAGAACTCCTCACGCAGATGCTCGGGTAGCCAGACCGGCACACGCACTTGCTTGACCTTGTCGGTTTTGGGCTCACTATTGCGTCGCTGGGTAATTTCGGCTTTGGTCAGATGCTTACGCCCTTTCAACACCACCAACTCCGTGGGTTGCCTCGGTCCAGCCACTTTCTACACCTCCTTCAACTTCGAAATCTCACTTTATCGAACTAAAACATTCTTGCCGTGGGGAAAAAATCCCACGCGGTTGGCGCCTTGGGGTCATCTGTCGACCACCCCGAAACTTTTTCAGGGTGGGGGGAGGTTCGGGAAATCCACAGATTTCCCGCCGGATTCGCGCGCATCCTGCCCGCGCCGCGCCTATCCGAGCGTCCAGCCGGTCAGCGCTTGCGGCGCACCGCTTTTGCCCGGCTTTCCGCGATAGTTTTGGCGCTGTGGCACGAGTGACACAGGCTTTGCAGGTTGGTCGGGTCGATAAACTTCGACCAGTCTCCGTCGTGCGGCACGACGTGGTCAACGTCGGTGGCATACACCCTCAGGCCGCGCCGGGCACAGTCCCGACAAAACGGCTCACGTGCCAGCTGTTTGGGCCGAAGCTCATCCGTCCAGATGCGCAAGCTGTACCAGCGGCGGTAGCTTTGGCTCTTTTCGCTGCGCCGCGCCGACTCCGGTGGGCGGTGTGCGTCGCAGTAGCCGCTGCGCACCAGCGCCGTGCAGCCCGGATGCAGGCACGGCCGCAGGGGTTTACTTGCCATAGCGCTGCATGACCTCCAGTGCTGCCGCCGAGCTGGCGATGATTTTGTTGATTGCCACAATCCGCTCAGTGAACTGGTGGCGCACCTCGAAGCGCGGCTCGTACTTCCGCAATTCGAGCAACTCGAGACGGCGTGACCGCAGCGCATCGAGGTTGCTCTCGTACTCCGGTATCATCTCGGCAATGGTTTTCATGGCGTGCCCTCCTTCCGGGCAAAAGAAAAAGCCGAGGACATGCCACAAAGGCACATCATCGGCTCACGCTTTCAGCTCTGGCTATCCTGTCGGCTCGACAGTTGCGTATGTAATTTTTCTCAAAAACAAAAAACGCCAATTGTCACAGCCCTCTCAGGTTGGACAATCGGCTCACGCTCTTTGGCTCCGGCTACCCCCGTCATAACTCACGACGGTTTCTGTTTTGCATTTTTGACACCACAACGGGAAATCCCGCAAAACGGTCGTCTCTTTGATGACCATGACGTTCGTCGGCTTCCCACAACGTGGACATATCAGCTTTACTCTACGTTTTTCAGTATACACTCGTTTTTGCCTCCTGTCTACGCCGTCGGCGCTTTTTCTCCATGCCCCTGTCATATGTTGCAGAGCATTCCAAGCCAGCAACTACGCGCGCGTGCGCGTAGCTTTTAGAGGTTGTTCGCTTGGGCAGCAGATACTTGACGAACCGGCAGGACGCACATTCATTACGGCAGCCGCCCTCGTCGAGCAGCTGCGCGCCGGGCGGTGCGTCCACGGTCGCGCCATCGTCCACCCATTGATAAGTAACAGTTGGGCGGTCAAGGTTGCGGCTGCCGACAAACTGCTTTTTGCCGTTGAGCGATGCTTCCCTCCGCTCCTTGGTGAGGTAGCCCGCCCATCCGTCATACCCGCGCTCGCGGATGTAATTCAGCTGGATGTCATCGCCCCACACCCACAAAGACTTGAACAATTCAAGGTCACCGCCGACGGCATTGATAATTAAATGTACATGCGGCCGGTGGTCGCCGTGCCGCCCCTCAAGGACGTAGATGTACTTGAGTTCCGGCAAGCCGCGCGCTTTTCGGTAAGCGCGCAGCTGGGCGAACACCTTACCGAGCCGCCGCCGGGTCACATCCGCGCTCGCCGGGAGGTCAGCGTCGCGGTAGGTCGCGGTGAGCACCAAGTCCTCCGGCTCGAAGTTCGTGGCCATGAGCAGCTCGAGCTTGCGCTGCGCGGTGTTGCAGTGCGTCCGCGCGACCTGCTCGGCGGTCACCTCACGGATGCGCTTGCGCTCTTGCGGCGTCGCGTTCGGCCGTGGCACCGTGTACGCGATGTCCCACACCAAACGCCCCGCACGAATGGTTTTTCGTCGTTTCATGCGTCCTCCGTTCTCTGTTTTTTTCGATTTTTCAACATCTTCGCTCAAATCCGATCTATCAAACGCCTTTGCTTGCCGTACATCCGCCGCAGCGCATATCCACTGCCTGTCCCGCATACAGTGAAGCAAAGGAGGTGAAACAATGCCGCTCATAGACTACCCGCAACACGCACGCCTCTGGGCTGCCGGCAAAAGCGATCCCGTGCGCCGTCTGCCGCGACTTTTGGCGCAGACTGGCGGCGGAGTTCCCAACTACGCTGTGCCTGCCCGCATCACCCGCTTTGTGCGCGGTGGACATTACAACACCCTGATTCCCGCGCTGACCAACCATCGGCTGTACGCCGACCCCAACAGCGTCACCGACCGCGGAAAAGCAGGCTCACTCTATATCTATTTCCGTATCATGCTCCAAGGTGAGACGCCTGCCACCATGGCTTTCAACAGCGTGGGCTCAGCGCCAACCGAATACAAAACCCGCATGGTCTTTGACACACACATCTGGACGCAATCGAGCGGCGGTTATATTTGCAGTTATGACGCTGGCGGAAGGATCGATACCACGCCATTCTCTCAAACCGCACAAAAAAAGCTTTCGACGCTATTTTGAAGCAGTCACGTTTTGCACGCGGCAGCGCAGAAGCTGCGATCTATTCTTCTGTTTCCATGGCAGATCTCACCAGCGTTTGGGTGGTATTCCCCTATTCGCTGAAAAGGATACAACGCCATCTCAACGCGCCCTCATCCAGCCCATCCGCGCCTGCCGCACCGACAATTGTTACGCCTTTTGTGCAGTCGCAGCACCGCGTTGGGCAGCTGCCTGTACTCACCAAAAGACGTCCAGCAAATGCACTTGAGGTTGCAGCGCAGCGCTATACCACGCTTCTGTCTTATCTGCCGCATGCGCAGGATATGGCTGCCATTCCGGGCGGCCTTTGTCACTGGATCAAATTTTCCTTATCAGGAGGTATGTACTGATGTCACAATGGGACGAACTCATGCAGGGCAAGCTGTTCATCACCGATCTTGGCGAAAACCGCCACGCGGAGATCGACGGCGTAGATACCGTGGTGGGACGCTATGCGGTATGGGCGCCCATCCGCAATGCCGACCGCCATCAGATCATCGAGGTCGGCTGTGAACTGCCGCCGCTCGCGGAAAAATACAACATTCCGCACGAGCGCATCTGCACCATCGGGCAAGGCGGTGAGCGCAAATGCAAATCGAACTGAGCCGCCTGATCACCGCCACCGGACAGGCGATTTCCGAGGCGCAGCGCGCTGTCGCCGCGCACGCCATTGAAAACTACTTTACTTATTTCCAGAAAACCGGCAGCGCGGAGGACGGCATGCAGGCTTATACGCCGAACACCGCCCATATTCTGATCCCGCCGGTCGATGGCAGCGGTGCGCCCGCGCGTGTCTCAGTGCCGCTGGTGACAATGGCGCATCACAACGCCATGGGGCTGCGCGATGTGCGCATCAAGCTGAGCGGCGCCGCGGCAGTGGATGCGGACGAAAAGGTTTTGCTCGACCTGACCCCATCCACACCGAACGGCACAGCCGACGCCGTACACCGCACCGAACTGGAACTGTGTTTCCGCTGCGACGAACCGCCTGAGGGCGCCGCACGCGTCAATACAGAAATGAACAAGCTGCTGTAATCAAAAGGAGGCATTGCAACAATGAGTGACAACCCGGGAAAAAGCTTTGAATCCCTGCCCATTGGCCAGCTGATCTGCGGGCCGATCATCGCGGTGGCACAAGGTCAATCCGAACTTTGCCGCGTCTATCTGGATTACCTGTTTGAACTGGCGTTCAAGGAAGGCGATCCGAGCAAGGGCATCAACAGCGTCAAATTCAAGCTGCCGCGCCAGATCGTCACCCCGACCGGCGACACAAAAACCATTGAAATGGAAGTGGAAGCACCGCTGCTGTCCCTTGTTCCCGTTCCTGCGTTCACGATGGACGAAGCCACGGTGCAGTTCACTATGGAGATCAAAGACGTCAAAACCGACACCAACAACAGTTCTTCCACGCTGGACAGCACCGCAAAGTTCTCCGCATGGGGCTTCAGCTCCAGCGTGACCGGCAAGGTGACCACCTCGCACGAAAACACGCGCACCACCGACCAGACCGCCAAATACGATATTTTTGCGCGCGCATCCCAGCAGCCCGCCGCCGAGGGAATGGCCAAGCTCACTTCCCTGTTCGCTTCGGTCATGGAACCGATCGAAGCATCGGGCAGCGGCAGCTGATTCCAGAACCGCCCGCGCATTTACCGACCGTTTTCCTCAACGCGCCTGTTTTGCAGGCGCGTTTTTTATGCTTCGGCTCTCCTTTGCCCGTTTGGATGATTTTTCAGAATATCCGCAGATTTCGGATTTGTCAAGCTTTCTTTTTCTCCCATAATTTTGTAAACTAAAGAAAAGGAGGTTCCAGTTATGAATAATGAACTCATGAACACGATTGTGACAAGCGTATCGACATCTCTCGAAAGATTGTATGAGGAGGATGGTGCATCTCTTATCTCAAAAATTATCCCCCCAGAAAAGTTTGAGAAGATAACTACTCAAGAAAAGAAAGATTATCAGCATGCAGCTGAACGAGCTATCGTTTTTCGATGGGCATATTATCTCAATACCCTTCTAGAACCAGAATTCAAAGCGGCACAAGGCAGTCATGACAATCCATACACAATAGACTTGGAATATAATCGACACAACTTTGGAAGGAAGCAGCTTCAGTACAAATCAATCTACCCTGACTTAATCATTCATCGCCGTGACACTCCTGATAATCTGCTAGTTGTGGAGTGTAAAGGATGGTGGAATCATAACAATGATGAGATCGACAAAGACAAAAATCGTCTTAGAATGATGACCAAACGGCCTGGCGAATATGAATATCACTTAGGCCTCTTTATCAAATTTGAGAAAGAGCTAAGAAATCTTAAGAATAATTCGTATTGGTATCAAGACGGACACGAATACAGAATGGAGGAATCCCAAGAACTGATTGCGCATGGCGAATTGTAATAATACTTATTTCCCCTGCTCCGGCGGCAGCTCGGCCGACCACCAGCGCACATCCACCGTCATCAGGCCATCGTCCTGCATCTCTGGTAAATACCAGCCGCCCGCACGATAAACATAAACGGCATACAGGTCTGGAATATGCTTGCCTTGGAACAGTACCAACACCGTCTGCCCCTCCTCCGGGCGCTCATCCGGGTACGGGTGCCAGACCTGAGCGGGCTGCGGGGCGGCTGCCTGCTGCACCGGCTCGGTATACGCCTCGTCGTCTGGGTGGAGCGTCCAGCGGACGACCTCATCCCATGACACAACCGAGACATCGAGTTCGCCGCCGAGGAATTTACCTTCATCGGTAAACCCGTCTTTGTCCTGCGCAATGATGCGTGCACCATCCGGCGGCAGCACATCCCGCGAAAACCACGCCGCGCATGGCAGGCACGTTTCCTTGCCTGCGGTGATGATGGTATCGGGCACTTCCGGGATGGATGGTGCTACGGGCATGGGAGCGGTGGTCGCCTGCTGCATCTGCTCGTCCAGCTGACGCAGCGTCTGTTCTTCCGGTGTGGATTCTTCCACGGGCGGCGCGATCTTGCCGCTCTCCACCATGCCGCGCAGCCGCTGCACGATCTGCGACCACGACAGCTTGCCCTGAAACGGTTTCTTGATTTCAAGACCGCCGCCCGTGAGGTCGTACCACAGCGCATCCGACGAATGCCCGTTGCACCCATAAAACCGCAGCGCTCGCTTGACCTCGGAGATCAACTGGATCGCCGCCATGCGCTGACTGTTATGCAGAACACGGTACAGCGCAGCTTCGTGTCCTTTGGCGATATGCCGCAGCAGGAATGCATCAACCACACCATCCGACACGGTCGGCTTGTCGCGCGCTGCCTTGACGTCCTGCGCACGAAAGGTCTCACCGCGTGCGAGCCGCTGCTCGAACTCGGTTTGCACCTTTTTGGGGCTGTGCGCCAGCTCATCCGCGACCGACTCGCCGATCTGCTCGCGTCGCAGTGCTTCCAGCAGCGCGGGAGACAGGTTCTTGTGAATGTACTGCATGCGGTGAACGGCGGACGCGCTCTCGCTTACTTGCTCCGCGAGGTGGTCGCGCAGACGACCGGGCAGCTCCACGCCCCTCTCCTTCATGCTGCGCAGCGCCTTCTCCAGACGGATCACGGCCTCCATCTTTTCGTAGTAGGTCAACTCGCGGCTGGTCAGGTTGGACTGGATCAGCGCGACCATTTCGCTGTCCTCGCCGTCGTAATTCTTGACGATGCAGGGCGCGTCCTTGCGCCCCAGCAGCTCCAGCGCCTTGCGGCGGCGGTGTCCGGCGACGATGCGGTACTTGCCATCCCCCGCTGCGCACACGGTCAGCGGATTGAACAGCCCATGTAACGCAATATGGTCTGCCAGCTCCTGCACGTCCTTGACCGTGAAAAAGTTGTGTTCGTTCACAATCAACTGTGACAGCGGAATCTGGACGACCTGCATGTCGGGCGTGTCCAATTTGAACACATCTTGCGCGACCATCGCGCCGACGTTAACTTTGCGCGCCATCTGCGCCACCTCCCAGATATTCACGCACCCACGCGCGGTAGTCGCGTGCAGCTGCCGAGGTCGGCGACCACTGGCAAACCGGCTCGCGCGCAAAGGTGCTTTCGTCCACCTTGTCTGTACGCCGAATGCGGGTCTGGAACACCGGCACCGGGCAATGCTCCCGCAGCCAGTCCTCACCCTGTCGAACCACGTCCGCATTGTGCCACATGGTCAGCAGCACACCCACCTGCACCGCGCCGTTGACCCGCCGAATGCCGTCGATTTGGCGCAGCAGCTCGGCCATACCGTCGATCTCGAATGCGCCCGGTTTTACCGGGATGACGATATCGCTCGACGCCGCCACCGCGCTGATGGACGCGACCGAAAACGCGGGCGGGCAGTCGATCACGAGATAATCGTAGGCATCGTCCTCAATGACCGCGTCGCGTAAATCGGTGAGAACGCGCAGCGCACGGTCGCGCGGCGTGCCGCCCTGCACATCGTCCGGCAGGCTGCCGTCAAGGTCGAGCGCCGCGAGCGACATGTCCGCCGGGATCACATCCAGCCCGCGGTAAATCGTGTGCTGGACAAGGTCGGCATAGCACAAGCACATACCCTCAAACAGGTCTGCCAGCGTGCCCGGCTCAGCCGGGATGCGGTAAAACCGCGAGGCGTTGCCCTGATGGTCGGCGTCGATCAGCAACACGCGCGCATTGTACTCGGTGGCGAGGATCGCCGCAAGGTTGACCGCCGTCACCGTCTTTCCTACACCGCCTTTTAGGTTGACGATACTGATGGTTTTCATTTGCACTCACTCCCCATATTCCCGGTCGTACTCCTCCGGCGTAATCAGGCGGCAGTCTGCCGGGGTGTACAGCTTATCAAGGCAGACCAGCCGCAGCACTTCTTCGATATTGATCAGCTGCAAGAATGTTTCGTATTCCGCGCCGGTCATTTCCTCGGCGTCCTCGTCGCCCAGCGTCAGGCAGACGCCCGCAGGGCACGGCGTGCCCAAATCGTCTTGCCCGAGGCCTTGCACCTCAAGGCAGATGCGGATCTTTTTCATCTTGCTCATGTATGTACCTCCATTTCATCACGCGGATGCGTTGGTTTTCTTCTCCATTTTCTTGATCTGGCGGGCGGCAGCAAGCTGCCCGTCCATGTATTCCGCAAAGCTCTGCGTCGAGCCGTCGAACGCAAGCGAAAAGTCTCCCAGCCGTCCCTCTTTGTTCTTGAGCACCCGCAGCTTGCGGTCGTCCATGGGCGCATCCTCATCCGGGTCGATGTACAGTGCAAGCACCGCGTCCGCGTCCTGCTCGATCTGGCCGGACTCACGGAGGTCAGCCAGCGTAGGTGTCGCGTCCGCGCAATCCGTGCTGGCGCGGTTTAACTGACTGAGCGCGACGACCAGAATGCCGTGCGCCTGCGCCATCTCGTGCAGCGCAAGCGAAATGTTGGTCACCTGTTCGGTGCGGTTGCGACCGGCGGCGCGAATGAGCTGCAAATAGTCGACGAACACGACTCGGTGCTGCCGCGCCAGCGCGGTCGCCAGAATATCCTGTACACCCCAGCCGGACGCGGGAATCAGCTCCAGCTGGCTTTCTAAGACGTCCTTTTTCCACTTGACTGCACGTTCCCATTCCTCGGGCGTCATCTCGCGGCGGTTGATATGGCCGAAGTCGATGATACAACGGCTCGCAACCAATCGGTTGGTCAGCTTGGCGGTACTGGTCTCAAGGCTGTAAAAGCCGACCTTGTCCTGTCGCCCCATGTGCGCCGCCATCTGCAAGGCGAGCGCGGTCTTGCCCGCGGACGGACGTCCGGCAACGATCACCAAATCGCCGTAATCTGTATACAGCCGCCGGTCGAGCTTATCAAAGCCCCAGCTGATAAACCGGCGTTTTTCGCCCTGCTCGCTGAAAAACTGAGTAAGTGCCTGCTGCATGGTCACGACCTGTGTGCGGTTCTTTTCGCTCAAAATCTCGCCTGCCTGTCCGAGCAGATCGCGCGCCTTATCGCTTGTGCGCACCTCGGCAAGCTCGGCGGCGAGCGTCCGCAGCCGGGTGACGCGCGTCTGTTCCTGCATAGCGGATATGTAGGTGCGCCAGCCGAACGAGGTCGGTGTGACATCCATGCACTGCATCAGCAGGTCGTTATACTCCGCGCCGCACACGCCGCGGATCGTGACCGCGTCCACCGGTCGCCCGGCGCCAAACAGCTTGACCGCGGCATTGTACACCGTGCGCAGTTCGGGAACGGTGAAGTCCTCCGGACGCGTGCGATACAGCAATTCGCCCGCGATCGACGGGTCAACCAGCAGACAGCCGATCACGCTGTACTCTGCATCGAGTGTCGCTTTTACCAATGCTCATACCTCCGTTCCTCTTTGGTCGGCTTGGGCGGTTTGGGCGGCGTGACGCTGCCGCTGTACTTGCCCTCGAGCACCTTGACAATGTTGTTCTCGTCCAGCAGCCAGTCGAAGTCAAC
Organism: uncultured Agathobaculum sp.; assembly: GCF_944380975.1. Taxonomy (GTDB): domain Bacteria; phylum Bacillota; class Clostridia; order Oscillospirales; family Butyricicoccaceae; genus Agathobaculum. Next base: position 31,475 of record NZ_CALWJK010000008.1, read on the forward strand.
ACGCCAGCCTGTCTTGTTTTTGCCCCGGCAGAACTCACTCGACTGCGCGATGCGGAATGAGCTTTCCAGCTGCTCAGGCGTGATGCCCTTCTTGAACAGCGCGCGCACACTGCGCTGCCGCTTGTCAGTCAGCCGGATGCAAGGCGGCAGATCAACGCAGATCTGGTTGTACAGCTCCATGGCCTGCCGCGGCGTCAGCTTATTTTCCATCTGACCGTCCTTATTTGCGTCTTGCTTATTCTTATTTGCCTGTATTACTATATGTGTCTTATATTGTTCATCTAATGTTTCCCCCGTGGGGGACAGGTTGTCCCCGTGCGGGGACACCGTTTCACCGCTGGGGGACGGGGGTGCGTCCCCGGTGAGGGACACCGTTTCCCCCGTGGGGGGCACCGTTTCCCTGAACGGGGAAACGCCTATTTTTTCCGCGATAACCGTGTAAGACAGCGTCGTGTCCTTAGGGTCTTTGGAGAGCTTGGCGGTCAGGATCAAACCGGCGTCGCGCAGCCGGTTGACCGTGTTTTCGAGTTCCCGCTTCGTCCACGGGAAAATGCGCGTCAGGCCGCGCAGGCTGTTGTACGACCAGTACCTCCCCTCATGATAGTTGTGCTCATTGGCTGCGTTTTTCTCGCACCACGTCCAGAGCGCATACAGGAAGATCGCCTCACGGTCGCCGCCGATTTTCTCATCCCTTAGCCAGCGGCTCAGTTCGGTGTTCAGGATAAAGTTCACGCATTGCCGCCTCCCCTCTCGGCCAGCACGCGCAGCGCATGCGTCAGCGCGGCAGCGCGGCCGAGCAGCTGCTCCAGCTCTGCAGCACGGGTAAGCAGCTGCTCCAGCTCGACGCACTGTTGTCTAATGTCCAGCAACAGCGTCAAATTGGACTCTGCAGAGGTGTTAAACGGTAAAAAGTATTCTATTGGGACTTTATAGTGCTCGACAATGCGCTGCAACACGTAAAAACTTGGTTCACGCTCTCCGCGCTCGTATTTCGCAAAAGAGCTTTTCGCGATACCAATAGCGGCCGCAGCTGTTTCCTGCGTTTCCCCATTCCTGCGTCGTATGGCACGCAATGCCGCCCCAAACGATTTTGCGGGGGAAGTGTTTTCAGTCCTCACCTGCGCCACCGCCTCTCCATCGGCTGCAGCGGCAGCCTGTCCACGAGCAGGCCAAGGCCGAGGTAGGCGCAGCCCACCCCGAGCATGGCAAGGATGGCGTAGATCATACCGCCACCTCCCCTGTCAATTGCTCTCGCAATTCTTTTTCCGCCCGCTCAATCGAGCTGCGCAAGTGCGTGGTATATCCATCCCACAGCAGCAGTTGTGCGGCCCAATCAAAAGATAGCCCCATTTCCGCAGCTAACGCCGCAATGCGCGGCTCCAGATCCTCCGGGATCTCAAATTTCACCTCTACGAGTTTCATGTTTTCCCTTTCCCCCGGCGCAGCCCTCTTGACAGCGCCGGGATTTTCCGGTATCCTGTAAGTAAATTCAATTTTGTTTGCGCTCAGTCGCGGTTGCCGCCGCTCTGGGCGCTTTCCTTTTGCTGTTTTGCCATTTCCGCGCGCATGAAGATATTCGCGGCGACCTCCTTCATGTGATCGACGCACTTCTTGTGCTCTTCGACGTTGGACTTCGGCACGGTATCCTCGGTATCGTAGATCTGGCAAACGGCTTTGCGGCCGCTTTTCAGCGTGAATTCCTGCTCCATGACCAGCCTGCGTGTTTTGTTTGCCATAAGCACACCTCCTCTGGGTATTGTATTCATCAGGGCTTGGTCACTTTTCCACTTGCGTCAGACTGGCAATCCACGCCATTTCAGTCAAGTGTGATCGGCGCAGCATACGGCCAAGAATGGCCTGAAACTTCGGGAACTCCTCGTCGTCTATCTTCCGGTCAAGCGCGATCCGCGCCAGCTCGTGTGCGTCCCGGCGCTCCTGCTCCCCGTCTTCGGCCTCTAAGCCTACCTCAAGTGCCAGCTGCTGCAATTCCACATCGCTCTCCGGGCGATGCCATACACAGCCCAACGGACAGCGGTTGCAATAATACCCATGCAGCCACGGCGCGCGGTACAGTTCCGCCATCTGGGCGACCTTCTCCGGCGACGGGTCACGGTTCTCCTGCTCAATGTCCTGCAGCGCACGCACCGACCAGCCCAAACACTCCGCTGCGGCTTCCTGCGTCAGACCCGCACCCTCACGGGCAGCCTGATACTTATTCTGGTAGTCCCTCATCGTGGTGCTTCCCTCCTTTTCGTGATATAATGCGGGCATAGCAGATCAATCCTTGCTTTGCGGCTCAAACCCGCCGAATGACGGCCCTGACTCCAAAAGCCGCCGGATATAGTCCACCACAGCAATCGTTTGTAGATGGGTAAAGCCTGCTTTTTTCGCCTGCTCCAGCAGAGACTGCGCGATCAGTGCGACGCGGTCACGGCCTGCGGTATCCAGCAGCGCGTTTCGCTCAGCATGCGACAGCTCGAGCTTCATGCCGCATCAACCTTTCTTTCCAGTAAGACAGCTCCTCCTCCATAAAGTCGGTACCTTGAGCCGCAGCGCCTTGCACCTCGCCCAGCATTGCCTCGCGGTCAAAACTATGGGTCAGTGGTGTGAGAATGGCAGCAATCTCGTCCAGAACCTCCCGCCGTTCTTCATCGGCTCGCACAGGTGTATATTCCAACTGATCACAAGCCTGCTGCAAGATCTCTTCCGCCTGTGTATCGCCGCACAGCAGATCATACAGATCGTACATTTCCTTCGGGTGCGCATCGCAAACGCCCAGCGCGTAATCTTTCATTGCACTCATGATTTTTCTTCCTTTCCAGTTTCGCAACTGTGGTTGGCGAAATGTTCATTTAGAACTACGCCTCGCAAACCCTCGATAAGGGCTATTGCCTGCACTTCTGAAATCTCTTTATTCCGAAATGCAGTCATTAGAGGTTTGACTACTGATGACTGAATCTCTCTCGGAATAGTTTTACAGATCTCGATAATATCACTATCCGTTAACTCAATTCTCATTATCTGCCTCCTTTCTGGCGTTTTTCTTTCCTCTGTGGTAAAATCAGTTGGAAAGGAAGTGTTACAAATGGATGCTAATATAGATATAATTGTATGCTGTATTACTGTTTTGGGGTCTATTGCCATTGCCTGCTATACGGCACAAAAAACAGTAAAATTAAAATTTTTCGATGCTTATTTTTCTGAAAAAGTAAATGCATACAACGCATATCTTGAATCGATTTTTAATTTCTACAGTAAAAAAAGCATTTCACATGCAGATGTCGCTTTATCTCTTGCAAAAGCATCTCTTTTTTGCAGTAGTGAAAACATTAAAACGCTGATACAACTTGATTCTGCATGCAAAGAGTACCTGTTAAAAAAAGCATCCCGATATTCATGATGAAGAATTATTTAACTTCATAATGAATGCATCACTTGATTTAATCCGGCTCGATATCCAGTCTTGCAGACAATTTAAGTTTTAATGCCGCAGCATATCAATCATCATCAAAATAAAAACTATGCATATTAAAATGAAAAACAGCTTTATTGCAACGGCAAACATTACCCCGCCTCCTTTGCCGGCTCGTCCGCGTACAGCTCGTCGATAGTGCAGCCGAGTGCATGAGCAATCCGCATCGCCAGTGAATACGACGGCTCGCCGCCTCCTGTCTCGATTTTGCTGACCGCTTGCTGCGAGATACCACACGCGGCGGCAAGCTGAGCCTGCGTCATGTTTTTATCCGTTCGCAAGTCTCCAATCAGGCACTTCATATTCTCACCCCTTTTCACTACCTTAGGTTGTTATCATTAGCATAGTACTATTTTTAGTTGTTGTCAACCCCTTTTCGATTTACACTTACAACTATTAGTGGTAATATGGAGGCAGTGAGGTGAGCATTTTGTTTGAAGAAAGACTGAAAAGCCTACGTGCGGAGCATCAAATCTCACAAAAAGTGCTCGCCGAAAAATTATTTGTATCACAGCAAGCAGTAGCAAAATGGGAAAACCCAGCGTCAAAAGCGACGCCAAATCCGGAAACGCTGGCAAAGATCGCGGCGCTTTTTGATGTATCGACCGATTATCTGCTCGGTGCAACGGACATAAAAAAATCGCCCACTGAACAAGCAGTGAGCGAAAAGGCACGGGAACTGGATGCCGTCATGGATCATCTTTCTGAGGAAGATCGGCGGCGTGTACTGGAGTTTGCGCAGAATCTTGCAATGACGATGCAAAAACAAGAACCCTCGAAATAAATTCAAGCGGATTGCTTGTCTGATATGCGCATTCCACAATTGATTCAGTATATCTCATAACCGCACCTTTCCCAAAAACCGAACAAGTGTTTGTGTTTTTCATAATACACCACATATCGGTTTTTGGCAAGGGTAAATCAATATATTGCATAGCATTCACAAAATATCGGTGTTCAATTTGGACACAAAGGAGGATTATGCATGAGTACTGACATTAACACCATGCCCACAGTCTCGCGAAAAAATAAAGGGCATAACCTTTTGACGCTTTCTGATACCTATGTAGCCATTGACGCTGAGACCACCGGACTTGATCCACAATTTGATGGCATTATTGAACTAGCAGCTATCCGATATGTTAATGGCGCTGCAACCGATCAGTTCCAAACACTTGTGAATCCCGAGCGTGAAATCAGCTCATTCATCACTGAACTAACCGGCATTACAAATGAGATGCTTGCATCTGCTCCAACAATAAACGATGTACTGCCCAGTTTTATTGATTTTGTAGGTGATAGTGTCGTACTGGGACACAACGTGAACTTTGATGTGAACTTTATTTATGACGCTTATATAGAAACTTGTGGAACACCTTTCACCAATAATTTTATTGATACGATGCGATTCAGCCGCCGCCTTTTCCCCAATATGCAACACCGCCTTATTGATTTAATTCAGAAGTTCGACATCGGCAAAAATGTTGAACACCGCGCCTTGGGCGATGCAAAGCAAACCGCTACCTGCTATGAATACATGAAATCCTATATGAATGAAAAAGGGATTTCCATTGACGATATTCAACCTAAAGGTTCTCATGCTTATAATAGCATGGCAAAAGATATCCACACATCCAATACTTCATTTGATGAAACCTCACCTATTTTTGACCGTGTATTCGTTTTCACTGGCAAATTAGATCGCATGCCACGTCGTGATGCTATGCAAATCGTTGTCGATCTTGGGGGAAAATGTGGAGATAAGGTAACTAAAGCCACAAATTATCTCGTACTGGGATGCAATGATTATTGTAAAACCATCAAAGATGGAAAAAGTGATAAACAGAAAAAGGCCGAGAAACTAAAGCTGCAAGGACAAGATATTGAGATTATCACAGAAAATGTTTTCTACGACATGATAACTCCATAAATTTTCCTATCCGCAGACCACAACCGAACACTGTTTTGTTGTGGTCTGCATTTTTACACCCGCTCAAACCGAACAAATGTTCTGTTTTTATCCATTTTCCCGCCCCATATACTGAAAAAAGGTGATTTTATGGCATATCTGATATACCTCCGAAAATCGCGCGCGGACGCCGAAGCCGAAGCCCGCGGCGAGGGCGAAACCCTTGCCCGGCATCGTGCCGCGCTGCTCGCACTCGCGCGCCGCATGGGGCTGGAGATCGGCGGGATCTATGAGGAGATCGTCTCGGGCGAAACCATCGCCGCTCGGCCGCAGATGCAGCGGCTGCTGACCGAGGTCGAGGCCGGTCAGTGGGACGGCGTGCTGGTCATGGAGATCGAGCGTCTCGCCCGCGGCGACAGCATCGACCAAGGCATCGTCGCGCAGGCGTTTAAATACTCGGGCACACGCATCATCACGCCAGCCAAAACCTACGATCCCGCCAACGAATTCGACGAGGAATACTTCGAATTCGGGCTGTTCATGTCGCGCCGCGAATATAAGACCATTAAGCGCCGCATGATCGCCGGACGCATCGCCTCGGTCAAAGAGGGCAAATACATGGGCAAGACCGACCCCTACGGTTATTTCCGCGTCAAGGTGCGGGACGGCAAGGGCTACACGCTTGAACCAAACCCACTGCAGGCTGCGATCGTGCGCGAGATCTTCGACTTGCGTCTGCAAGGTGTCGGCTGCTATGTCATTGCCTGCCGTCTCAATGCACGCGGGGAACGCACCTCTGCCGGTGTCGCGTGGAGCGCCCAGTCGGTGCGCAACGTGCTGCGCAATTGCCTGTACGCGGGCTATGTGACATGGGGGCGCAAGGCCGCGCAGCCTACCGTGCGCGACGGTGTGCTGACCAAGCCGCGCCGGTATGTAGATGACTACGTCAAGGCGCGTGGCCTGCATGAAGCGCTCGTCAGTGACGAGGATTTTGGTACCGTGCAGCGTCTGCTGGACAACACCCCCGGCTTGCCGCTCAAGAAAAACCACGAACTCAAAAACCCGTTTGTCGGCCTGCTGTACTGCGCCAAGTGCGGCCATGTGATGACCTATGGCGCACCGGCCGCTGCCCTACCCTGCACCGGGCGGCTGGACTGCCGCTGGGCAGACTGCAATAATGTCAGCTCCTTCTGCGCCGATGTGGAGGACGCAGTGCTACACGCACTGCGACTGTGGCTGGCCGAGTACGAAGTGGACATCGACCATCAGAATACAGTCGAACGCGAACTGGACGCACGCGCCACACAGGCGCACGAAGAGATCCGCGCAATCCATGCCGCCCAGCGCAAACTGCGCGCCCAGCTTGACCGCGCCGCCGAGCTGGTCGAGCAGGAGGTCTACACGCCGGAGTATTTTGTTTCCCGCCGCCGCCAACTGGACAGCCAGCTCGCTGAGTTGGATCGCGCACTCGCCAAGGTCAGCGCCCGTGCGCTGACAATCGACCAAGAGCGCCGCGGCGCGCCTACCATGCGGCCGCGTCTGGAGCATGTGATCGAAGCCTATCCCAACGCCGCGACCGCACAAGAACGAAACGACCTGCTGAAAAGCGTGGTCAGCCGCATCACATACGAAAAAAACGCCGCCGAGCGCAGTACTGGCGACGCAACCATCTATATCCAGATTGAACGGCGGTTTGAATAGCAAACCTTAGCCGGTCAATCATATGTATCATAAAATAACTTATTCATAGGTCATCAGCAGTACATCGTCCGCCGCTGCGCCGAGCGCGGCGTAGTTGTGCGCCTCGTACAGGAGACCCGGCTGGTTGGCCGAGGTCTTGGGCGCGAGCGCCACCATCACCGTCAGCCCGGACGGCTCCAGCCGCGCGCGCACCGCGCGGACAAAGTCAGCATAGGCTGCCGCGTCCTCGGGCGGGATATACTCAAAGTCAATGTCCACGCCTGCAAATCCCTGTGCCGCAATCGTCTGCGCAAGGTTTTCAATCAGCGCGCCGCGCGCGACCGGGTCGCGCAGCAGCTGCTGCGCCCGCTCGCCTGAAAACTGTCCGTCCTCGCCGAGTGTCGTCAATACCAGCAACGGCAGCACGCCGTATTGCCGCGCCATGCGCGTGAGCATTTCCGCATTCTGCGGCAGAATGCGCCCCAAGCTGTCAAATCCATAGGAAAACACCGATAAGTACGTCAGATAGGGAAGCGTCTTGCGGAGCACCCGCTGGTCGATATTGGGGTAGGCATACCCATTGACTGCAAACGTGCCCAGCTTAGGCCCGTAAGAGATCACCAGCGTCTGCCCCGGCCAGATGCGGTCGCCGCCGCCCAGCTGCGGATTGTTTTGCAGGAGTGCCAGCACGGTCGTATTGTGCTGCGCGGCAATGCCGGAAAGCGTCTCCCCCTGCCGCACGGTATGTACCTGCACGGGCTGCGGCACGACGATCGTCTGTCCGGGCGTGAGCCGGTACGGCTCGTGCAGCTCGTTTTGCTGAATGAGCAGCTGCAACGGCGTCTGGTACGTCTGGGAGATACGGTACAGGGAATCCCCCGGCTGAACAACATGGATCACCATAGAAAAACCACCTTTCTCCCCAGTCTATGCCGCACATCGGTCACCCGTGACCATTTGCACGCATAGAAAAGCCGTCCGGCGCTGCACACGCCGGACGGCAGGGGGAAAGGTATCCTATTTGGTCTCTTCCGGAGGCGTGTCGACATGGCAGCCGCAGCTTCCGCTGCAGCCTGCACAGCCACCGCTGCATCCGCTGCACCCGCCCGTCTTGGACTGGCGCACCACCGATCGCGCGGCAAAAAGCACCAGCGCCGCCACCAACAGGCCTACAATCAAGGTTGACATCTGCTTCGCCTCCTTTTGCTTTCATTGTAAAACAGAATTTGTTTGCGGGCAAGCCCCAAATCAGCCGTTCGCCTGCACACTCATACGGCGCAGCTCCGCCGTGTCGTCCGCCTTCGCCGGCTTGCGCACCAGCAGGAAAATTATCAGCGCCAGCACGAGAACCGCCGCGACCGTGCCGAGACCAAATGTGACTTCACCGGTGAGCAGGCCACCGAACTGGTAAACCATCAGCGCCACGCAGTACGCAAACACGCACATGTAGCCGATGGCGAACGCCGTCCACTTGGCGTTGTTCATCTCGCGCTTGATCGCGCCCATTGCCGCGAAGCACGGCGCGCACAGCAGGTTAAAGCACATGAACGAGAACGCGCTGACCGGAGTGAAAGAAGCCGCCAGCTGGCTCCAAATCTCCGCGCCGTCCTCGGCAACCTCGGCAAAGCCAAGCGTCTGGCCAAAGGTGGCAACCACATTTTCCTTGGCAATCAGGCCGGTGACCGACGCAACTGCATTCTGCCAGTTGCCCCAGCCGAGCGGCGCAAACAGCGGCGCAATCCCGTTGCCGATCGCAGCAAGCACGCTGTTGTTGATGTCGGAAACCGCACCGAACGCGCCGTTTTCCCAGCCGTAAGCCTGCAAAAACCACAGCACGACCGTGCTGAGCAGGATGACGGTGCCTGCCTTCTTGATAAAGGACCAGCCGCGTTCACCCATCGAACGGAGCACATTACGCGCGGTCGGCGTGTGGTAGTTCGGCAGCTCCATCACAAACGGAGCGGGTTCGCCCGCGAACATCCGGAACTTCTTGAGCATGATACCGGACAGGATAATCGCCATCACACCGATGAAGTAGGCCGAGAACGCCACCCAGCCTGCGTTGTCGAAAATCGCGCCCGCGATCAGGGCAATGATCGGCAACTTCGCGCTGCACGGAATAAAGGTCGTGGTCATGATGGTCATGCGGCGGTCGCGCTCCTGCTCAATGGTACGCGAGGCCATGATACCCGGCACGCCGCAGCCCGTGCCGATCAGCATGGGGATAAAGCTCTTGCCCGACAGACCGAACTTTCGGAAAATGCGGTCCATGATGAAGGCCACGCGCGCCATATAGCCGCAGTCCTCCAGAATGGCGAGGAACAGGAACAGTACCAGAATCTGCGGCACAAAGCCCAGCACCGCGCCGACGCCAGCCACAATGCCGTCCATAATCAGGCTATACAGCCAGTCCGCAACGCCCAAGGTGCTCAGCGCGCCGCCCAGAAGGGTCGGGATGCCCGGAATCCATACGCCGAACAGCTCCCAGCCCTCACCGAACACGCCGTCGTTCGCCCAGTCGGTCAGGATCGTGCCGACCGTGGTGACCGAAACATAGTACACGATGAACATGACCAGCGCGAAAATGGGCAGCGCCAGAATGCGGTTGGTCACAATGCGGTCGATCTTGTCGGACACCGTCATGCCGCTTTTCTGCTTTTTGACGCAGGGTTTGACAATTTCCGTGATGTACTGATAGCGCGCGTCGGTGATGATGGACTCCGCATCGTCGTCCAGCTCATCCTCGACCGCGGTGATGATGGTTTCCAGCTTTTCCAGCGTATCTTTGCCGAAATGGAAGCGCGCGAGCACCTTTTCGTCGCGCTCGAACAGCTTAACTGCGAACCAGCGGCGCTGATCCTCCTCGGTCACGTCCGCAATCAGCGACGTGATCTGGCTGAGCGCCTGCTCAATCGTGTCGGAAAAAGCGTGCTTGGCAGGCTTTGTGCCGGTTGCCGCCGCGCGCTTTGCCGCCTCGACCAGTTCCTTGGTGCCCTTGCCCTTGAGCGCCGTGGTTTCGACCACGGGCACACCCAGCTTCGCGGACAGCTTTGCCGTGTCGATCGTGTCGCCGCGCTTTTCTACAATATCCATCATATTGAGCGCCAAAACCACCGGAATGCCCATTTCCAGCAGCTGCGTGGTCAGATACAGATTGCGCTCGATGTTGGATGCATCCACCAGATTGAGGATCGCATCCGGCTTCTCCCCAACCAGATAATCGCGGGTGATGACCTCTTCGAGCGTATACGGGGAAAGCGAGTAGATGCCCGGTAGGTCGGTGATATAGACTTCCTTATCCGCCTTGTAACGGCCTTCCTTTTTCTCCACGGTGACGCCCGGCCAGTTGCCGACATACTGCGTCGCGCCGGTCAGGTCGTTGAACATCGTGGTCTTGCCGCAGTTCGGGTTTCCGGCAAGCGCCAAACGAATCGACATGTTGTTGCCCCTTTCCTGAGATTAGCTTGTGCTAACTCCTGTGTAAAAAAATTTTGATTACTCTACCAGAATTTTTTCCGCGTCCGCTTTGCGCAGCGAAAGCTCATAGCCGCGCACGGTCACTTCGATCGGGTCGCCCAGCGGCGCGACCTTGCGCACAAACACCTCTGCGCCGCGCGTGATGCCCATATCCATGATGCGGCGGCGGGTCGCGCCTTCGCCCTCGACCCGGCGCACGGTCACCGTTTTTCCGCAGGGTGTATTCCTGAGATTACTCACTTCTTTTTCCCCCTTTACACCATGATGCGCGAAGCCATCTGCTGTGAGATCGCAACGCGTGTATCCTTAACCGAAACGATCAGGTTTCCCGCCAGCGAGGAAACGACCGAAACCGACGCCCCCTCGACAAACCCGAGGTTTTGCAGGAACCGTCTGGTCTGGTCCTTTCCCCGAATGGCTTTAATCGTGGTCGTCACGCCGGTATCTGCCAATGTCAACGGCATGATAGCGATCCTCTCCTTTCTGATGCGGTTCGTATTCGTACAGCCAGAAGTTAGCTTCATCTAACCTCTGTTTCGTATGCAGTTTACCACCGCTAACTCAAGTTGTCAAGCGGCAGTGCACAAGTTTGTCAAAACTAACCAATACCGAGATGGTTAGCGTACGCTAATTTATCCGTTTCTCCGAGAAAGGAGGAAGCCTGCGGCCGTTGTTCCGGACAGCCGCAGGCTCATGTTGCGGGATACCGTGCGGGTATCCCCTTTGGGGTTTCCCCCGGGACAAGAAAGGATATTTGTATCATAACCGCCGCCGTCGCGGCGGGTATGACCTATATATTCGATGGAAACCAACGGTTTCCATCGAGAGAACGCACCGCGCTACACGCGGATGCGTTCACCGCTTCGAAAAGTTCCGACATGCGAAACTTTTCTCCGCACTTGTATAAAAAGTGTGGCAAAGCACACACTTTTTATGATTTTCTGCAAATTTGCAGAAAATCTATCGAATGGCGCGCGATACGCGCGGGATAGGATCAAGTTTAATAGGCAGCAAAGCCCTTGCCGAACTCGCGGCACTGGTCGAGCATGGCCTCGTCCGGCGTTTCATGCGCCATCAGGCCCTCGTCGGTGTAAATGTTGGCGTTTGCATCGTCTGCGCGCTGTACCCAGTCGCGCATCCACTGGCCGTCGCCCCAGCCGTATGAGCCAAACAGCGCCACCTTACGGCCGCCCAGCTTGCCCTCCAGCTCGGTGAAAAACGGGTCGAATTCCGCCTCTTCCAGCACTTCCGCGCCCATCGCCGGACAGCCCAGCGCCAGCTTATCGTACTTTGCAGCATCCTCGGCATTTGTCTCCGCCACGTTCATCAAATCGCATTCCAAACCGCCCGCACGGATGCCGTCCGCAATAGCATTTGCCATCTGTTCGGTGTTGCCGGTCTGGCTCCAGAAAATTACTGCTGCCTTGCTCATATGGTTCAAAACCTCCTCAAGTAAATCTTAATGAAAATAGAAACGCTTTATGCCGCGGCGAACACTTGCAGCAGGGTTTCGCCCTGTTCCACGCGTGCTTTCACCGCATGGCATACCCGCGATAAGCGGTCAAACAAACGGGATGCGGCTTCCGCGTCGCCGTAGACCTTCCAATAGCCGCACAGCTTGCAGCCACGGCCTTCGTTGCGGATGAAGCCGATGACATCCTCGATCGGATACCCCAGAAACAGCCCGATTTCATGCGGGAAACCTGACTGTGCGGCAATTCGCCGCCGCAAACCATCCAGCAGCTCTTCGAGCGGCGCATCAGTCGGATAGCCGAACTTCGTCAGCACCCGCTGCACCCGCACATCCGCCATATGCTGTTCCAGCTGCGTCTTGTGATAGACCAGCAGCAGAAAACGTCCGCGGCAGGCGCACAGAATCTCAAACCGGATGCCGCGCTGGGCGAATGCGGTCTGATAAGCGGATAGCTGCTGCGGCAGGTCCGCATACTGCACACGGTCAAAGGACACCAGACTCGCGGGCTTAATCCCCGCAAGGGTCGGCGAGCAATAAGCCGCCAGTAAACGATCGAGCTGATGATTCATGCGCAAATGCCTCCTCCCGTGTCCTCCGCCCCTGCGCTGTATCCGACCGGCGGGCGTGGCCGCGGTTAGCCATTCGGCCACGCCCTTGCACCAGTCGTTTCTGTTCAGATGATGCGCAAATGCAGAGGAAACTGTGTATGTGATACCGGTCTATCCCGTTCCGCGTGGATGTTCCGGTCGGTCTGTCTTTCAGTAAGCCTTGGCTAACCTGTATATAAGTTAGCATATGCTAACCAATATGTCAAGCATTTTCTTCTCTTTTTTTCAGTAATGTCCTTGGGCAAAAAAAGACTGCTGAAAAACCCTTGTTTTTCAGCAGTCTCTCGATATCGGTACGGCACGCCTGTCTACGCGCTTATTCGCTCAGCAGCATGCGGTCGTTTTCGATGTTGAACTTCTCCAGCAGGTCGCGCACGGTGAGGTTTTTCTTTTCCTCGCCGCGGATGTCGACCACTACGCGGCCCGCGTCCATCATAATCAGACGGTTGCCGTATTGAATCGCGTGCTTCATGTTATGTGTGACCATGAGCGTGGTCAGCTTGTCACGCGCGACAATTTCCTCGGTAATCTGCAGCACCTTGTCAGCCGTCTTGGGGTCGAGCGCGGCGGTGTGCTCGTCCAGCAGCAGCAGGTCGGGCTTTTGCAGCGTTGCCATCAAAAGTGTCAGTGCCTGTCGCTGACCGCCGGACAGCAGACCGACCTTGCTGGTCATGCGGTCCTCAAGGCCGAGGCCGAGCGTCGCCAGCTTTTCGCGGTAGATCTCGCGTTCTTCGTTGGTGATGCCATAGCTCAGACCACGCCGCTTGCCGCGACGGTAGGCGAGTGCGAGGTTTTCCTCGATGCCCATGGTGGCCGCCGTGCCCATCATCGGGTCCTGAAACACGCGGCCGAGGAAGCGCGCGCGCTTATGCTCGGGCAGACCGGTCAGGTTGAAGCCGTTAAGGCGAATGAGACCCGCATCCACCGGATATACGCCCGCGATCAGGTTGAGCGTGGTGGACTTGCCCGCGCCGTTGCCGCCGATGACGGTGACAAAATCGCCGTTTTCCAGCGTCAGATCAAGGCCGTCGATCGCGCGCTTTTCGTTGACCGTGCCCGCGTTGAACGTCTTGTAAATCCCTTTCAGTTCAAGCATTGTCCTCGCCTCCCTTCGCTTGCGCGCTGGCTTTTGCAATGGCCTTGCCCGCGCCCTTGAAGTATTTGCTTTTCCAGTAGGGGACAGCCAGGAAGATCGCCACAACGGCCGCTGTAATCAGCTTGAGGTCGTTGGTATCCAGACCAAGCGTGAGTACAAACTGGATGACGATATAGTAAATGACTGCGCCCAGCGCAACCGACAGCAGCTTGAGCGCAAAGTTTCGAAAAATACGGCTGAACAGCACTTCGCCGATGATGACCGCCGCCAGACCGATGACGATCGCGCCGCGGCCCGCATTGACGTCAGCAAAGCCCTGATACTGGCAGTACAGCGCGCTCGACAGCGCGACGATGCCGTTGGAGATCATCAGGCCGAGCACCTTATTGAAATCGACGTTGATGCCCTGCGCACGGCTCATGTTCGGATTCGCGCCGGTCGCACGGATCGAGCAGCCGAGCGAGGTGCCGAAAAACCAGTACAGCACTGCAATCAGCACGATGGTGAACACCGCCGCGACGAAAATCGGGTTTTCCAGCGTCATCTTCTTGACGTTGCGCAAAGAAACCAGCAGGTCGTAGTTGTCCGGGTTGATGGCCATATTGGCCTTTTTGCCCATGATGCGCAGGTTGATCGAGAACAGTGCAAGCTGCGTCAAAATACCGGCAAGGATCGCCGGGATACCCATGAAGGTATGCAGTACGCCGGTGACCAGTCCCGCCAGCATGCCCGCAAGGAACGCGCACAGCAGCGCCACCCAGACGTTCACGCCATTCGTCATCAGGACGATGCACACCGCGCCGCCCGTTGCCATGGTGCCGTCCACGGTCAAATCCGCCAGATCGAGCACCTTAAAGGTGATAAACACACCGATCGCCATCAGGCCCCAAATCAGGCCCTGTGCCACCGCGCCGGGCAGCGCGGCCAGCAGGTTGGAGAAGAAATCCACTTTTCCATGCCCCCATTAATAATATCATCTGATAAAGTGCGAAAGCACATTCATTAGTATAGCAAAATAAAGCGGAAAAGGGAAGCCCTTTTCCGCTTTTTTGCATTTTTTGTGCTGCTTAGCCTTCGATGGCCGTATAGTCCTCCGGCACGGTGATGCCGAGCGCCTCGCAGTTTGCAGCGTTATACATCTTGGTGAAGTTGGGCGCGGGCTGTACTTCCATTTCACCCGGGTTGGAACCATTGACCAGAATGTCATATGCCATTTCGCCGGTGATCTCACCCAGCTCATAGTAGTCGATCGACAGGGTCGCCACGCCGCAGCCCGAGCAGATGCCCTGCTCGCCCGCCACAACCGGAACCTTAGCCGGCAGGACGACGTTTGCAATCGCTTCCGTGCAGGAAGCAGCCTTATTGTCGGTCGGGATATAAATGACATCGCTCTCATTCGCAGCGCTCTGTGCAACGGATGCAACATCGTTGGTATCGGTGAACGCATACTCGGTGCAGGTATAGCCCATGCCTTCCAGAATCGGCTTGATGGTGTTGATCTGGTATGCGGAGTTGGACTCAGCCGAGCAGTACAGCAGACCGACGTTCTTCGCATCCGGGAACAGCTCCTGCAGCATCTCCGCCTGACCGTCGAGCGGCGCAAGGTCGGTCGTACCCGAAATGTTGGTACCGGTCACGCCCGTCCATTCATCCACACCCAGCGCGGTGCCGTAATCCGAAATCGAGGTGCCGAGCACCGGGATATCCGCCGTTGCAGCCTGTGCCGCCTGCAAAGCCGCAGTAGCATTTGCCATAATCAGGTCAACGCCGCCCGAAACAAAGCCGTTGACGATGGTCGCGCAGTTGGCGGAGTCGCCGGAAGCGTTCTGCAAATCAAACTCAACCGAGCCGCCGTCTGCCTCCACCAGTTCTTTCAGCTTGTCCTGAAAACCCTGCGTTGCAGCGTCGAGCGCCTCGTGCTGCTCCAGCTGCACCACACCGACCTTATAGTTACCGGCTTTCCCGTTCGTATCCGAATTTGCAGTATCGTTGTTTGTGCCGCCGCAGGCGGTCATGGTCAGGGCCATTGCGCCGGCCATCAACGCGGCGAGTAATCTTTTCTTCATGTGAAAACCCCTTTTCTGCGTAAGATGCATGTGAAGGAAGGGTAAAAACCCATCCCGCTTTTACAGTTTATCAGTTAAAAGCGTTTTCGTCAAGTCCATTGCCTACTTTTTTCTGGAAATCCCGCCTTTGCCGTCAAAACAGACAAGAAGCATTCTTTTAAATGTTAATAAATTGTTAGCATTGACCAGAATCAGTTGACCAACACGCAACCGCATCGTAAAATAGAATCAGAATCCACAAGGAGGATATGCAATGAATATCTCTTTTTTCCTCAAGCCCAAGGCAGAGGTTTCATACTTGACAGAGGACTGCCCGGTGCGGCAGGCACTGCGCGATATGATGAAAAGCGGCTTTACCGCTATTCCGCTGGTCGACCCAAAGGGGCGCTATACCGGCACAATCACAGAGGGCGACTTTTTGCGCCTGCTGCTCGAGCATCCGGCGGAGCAGATTGACCGGATGACGGCAGGGGAGGTGCCCCGCCGTGTGCGGCATCGCTCGGTCGGCATTGACGCGCGTATGGAGGACATGATCGAACTGGTTTCCGCACAGAATTTCGTACCCGTGACCGACGGGCGCGGCATGTTCTGCGGCATTATCACCCGGCGCGACGTCATCCAGTTCCTGCGGGACTCCTGTAAAAAGGGTTAAGTACATATTTTGCATAGCAGAAAGCCGTCCGGCAGTTGCCGGACGGCTTTTTTATGCGATTGAAAATTATTTGAGCTGTACGCGCTCACGTACCGTACCATCAACGGCCAGCGCAAGCGTTTGGGTGCTATAACCCGTGCACACAATCTGTGCCATATAGCTGCCGCGTCTGAGGCTGAACGAAGCCGTGCCATCCGCGCCGGTGGTGATATTCTGACCACCGATGGTGACCACCGCACCGGAAAGCGGCGCACCATACGCATTGGTAACTACGATCTGTACGGTTTCGAGGATCTCACCCGTCAGCTTGACCGAACGCGCACCGGAAACGCTTGTGGTCGTAGAAACCGATTCCGTAAAGCGTTCATGGGATGCCGTGATCTTATAGGTACCACTCTTGACATAAACCGTTGCTTTGCCGTATGCATCGGTCGTTGCATTCTGCGCTGCACTGCCATCTGTGCCGTTCGCCGGCTCAAACTTGACCGTCGCGCCCTCAATCGGCAAACCGAGGTCATCCACCACGTTTGCCGTCAATGCATAGGTCGTCACATAGTTGACGCGCAGCATTGGATTGACACCGTTCGACATCACAAAGATCAGGTTGACATAGGATTCGCCATTTGCGCCCAGATCCGCGATCGCGGATTTGCTGATCGTAACCTCGCTGCCATCGATCTTATACTGCCAATTCTCTTCCAGAACTTTGCCATTGGCTGTGATTTTTTCCAGCTTTGCGCCTTCCGCCGTGCTGAGTGTTACGGTCAAATCCTGATATCCTTGCGAATTGGTATTGGAATCAAAATCCATCTCGGACGGCGAAATGCCATTGACCGGCGCAGTATCCACGATATTCAGCGTGCAGGAGAATGACGTCCCCTTATTGGGTACAAAGGTAATGGTATAAGTGCCCTTGCTCTTTTTCTCCAGCGATTCCCGCAGGAAAGTGGTAACGCCCGTGGAAGAGTCATAGAGATAATCTACACCACGCTCGAGCACAGTGCTGCCAAGCTTGATCGAATCCAGCAGCGTGCCTGCGGGCAGAACCAGCGTTGCGGTAACATTGGAATAATTGGGCGATTGCTCATATTTATCGAATGTGATCTGGGACGGGCTGACCGCACTGAGTGCAGAATTGCCCACCAGAATACCGATGGATGCCTTGGTATTATCCGTAAACAACAGCTCTGCGGTATATACACCCGCGCTCAGCGTTTTCAGATAAGTCTTGTAAATGCGAATACCGTTCTTATCGGTCAGCAGATTGTAATCCGTGCCGAGAGCCAGCGCTTCACCGTCCACGGTCAGGCGCATCAGGTCATTTTTATCCGCATTGAAGGTGAAATCATAGGAATGCGCGATCGCATCCTGATTGTTGATGTCGATCGACAGCGTGCTCGGAGAGATCGACACACCCGTCGACGAAGAAATCGACTGTCCCGCAATGACTGCGGTCACGCCGCCGCCCAGCGAATAGGTATCCGGCATCATCATCAGCTCGCAGCCGGACACGGTGAGCACCGCAGACTGGATCGAGCCGCCGCCGGTGACGGTCGTTTCCGCGTTTGCGGTCAGTTCGCTGATAGACGTGCTGCCCGTGGTCAGGATGGAGGTCTTGCCGGATGTGGTCACATCCCACACTGCGGCATCCAGCGTCAGCGACAGGTTCTCGCCGGTCAGCGACAGATCGGCAAAGCCGCCGGCCGATGCGCCAAGGTTGGATTCGGTCAGCGCTGCGGAGGTCTGCACCTCGGTTTCACCGATGTTGCTGTTGCCTGTGCAGGTGACCTGCGGCGTCAGGCCAAGCGAATTGGAAACCGTCATATGCAGAGCAGAAACGCCGTCCAGCGTGACATTGCCGCTGCTGACGATGATATCGCCCTTTACCGTGACATTAGTCAGGTTGACGTTGCCGGAAAGCACGCCCTCCGTGATGAACAGGTTGCCGTCGATCGTTGCGTCGGACAGCGAACAGGGCGCGGAGATGGTCACGTTCTTAGTGTCGGTGTTCAGATCATCCCCGGTATAGGACTTACCCGAAGTGTTCAGCGAAGAGCCGAGGAAATAATACAGGATCTTGGCGATTTCGCCGCGGGTAATGTTGCCCTGGGGCTTGAAGGTGCCATCGGTATAACCATTGATATATCCCTGCGCAACCGCTTCCGCCACATAAGACTTGCTGTAATTGCTCAGCATGTTCTTATCGGTAAAAGCGTTCAGCTCAGACAGGTCAGCGCTCGGTGTATACTTGTGCAGACGACCGAGAATGGTCGCCGCCTGCTCGCGCGTGAGCGTACCCTCCGGGTCCATCTTATCGTTGCCGACGCCATTGATGTAACCGTACTTCACTGCGATCTGCACGGTCTCATAATAGAGCGAGTCGCTGCTGACGTCGGAAAAGTTGATCGAAGCTTTTTCTGTAAAGCCGAAAGCGCGGTTGATATAGCGCATAAACTCCCAGCGCCGGATCTCCTGATCGGGCGTATATTTGCCTTCCGAAGAGGGGTTGATGACCCCTAGCTCATTGAGTTCCAGCAGGTAGGTTTTTGCCCAGTGGTTTTCGATGTCGGAAGCAGCAAACGCCGCCGGCAGCGTGCACAAAAGCAGGGCAACCGCCAGCACGGCGGATAGAAATCTTTTCACAGCTATCACCTCTTTGGTTTCGTTATCCCTATTTTACCATTGTTTTCGTCATTTGTGTACTGTTTTTTACGTATGACGGCAAAGAACTGCCACAATTCGGCACATCCTGCCTAAAAACGGTATTTTCAGCCCGTTTTTCTCTGTTCGGTGGGGAAAGAAAAGGGGCTGCAAGCTCCGTATATTCGGATTTGCAGCCCGAAAAGCCGCTCAGATCAGGGTCAGCAGCTTAGCAAACTCCGCGCGGGTAAAGCCGCGCTCCGGCTGGAAAGTACCGTCGGTATATCCCTTGATCAGCCCCTTCTGCATGCACAGCACAATCGCCGTTCGGCGCTCCTCCGGGATTTCCGCCGCGTCTGCAAATGCGGAAAGCGCCTCTTCCACGGTCTGTTCATCCGGCAGCGCAGCACCCTGCTGCACCAACACATTGGCAAACAGCTGCGCCGCATCTGCGCGCGTCATCACGCTGTTCGGCTGGAAAGCTGCCTCCAACCCGTCCAGCAGGCCAGCAGCCCAGACGGCATTAACCTCGCCGGCGTACCAGGCCGCTTGGTCGATACCTTCCATGCTGTTCCCGTCGTCCGTCTCCAGCGAAAGGCTGCGCGCGATGGTTGCACAGACCTCAGCCTGTGTGATCTGTTCATCCGGACGGAATTTGCCGCCCGAGCCTTGCATCAGGCCCTTTTCCGCCACCGTGCGGATATAATCCGCGGCCCAATGGGTAACATGCACGTCGGTAAAGCCCGCCACCGTGACCGTCGGCTTGACCAGAGAAGTATTCAGCGCCTGATAGCATGCGCTCTCCTTGCCCACCGCTTCGCCCAGCTGCTCAAACGTAAGCAGATAGCTTTCGGTGTAAGCGCGGCTTGTCTCGCTTTCATACTCATTATAATAGTAGGTTATGCCTTTCGTGCTGATACGCGGGAAGCTGTACAGATAGATCTCGTGCTCCGCGGGCAGCAGCTGCTTGACCGTATCCATATAGCCGCTGACCAGCAGATCGCTGATCTCATATTGCTCTCCCGTGCGCAGATCGAAGGCCAGACTATCGTTCCACACCGATGAACCCGCACCCTGTCCGCTGATGCAGCTGGCCCAGACAACCAGCACCGAACCCTCTATGGATGCGCCGTAGCTGCCCTCCAGCGCCTCATACTCCGCACTGACCGATGGCCCCTTGAGGAAAAATGCGCGGATGGCATCGTTGATGGTTTTCTGTATCTTTGTGTCGGAAAGACCGCTGATTTCCGGAAAATAGACATTCCAGCCGTGCTCCGTGCCATCCTCCCGATAGCCTATGAACTTTTCGTAATGCACGGTCTTTGCCGTGATGCCGCTGCCCAGATCAAAGGTTTTGGGCTGCTCCAGCAGGGTATTGCCTGTAGACAGGTTGATGTATTTGAGCGTACCATCCTGTGTCACCCGCACGACGTTTTCGCTCAAAAGGGTCGGGTTTTCCGCGTTTTTCAGGCTGGCAAAATAGCCGCCGTTCTTTTTGAAGAAAATCAGACTGCCGTCCGCCGTACCGTGCCAGGACAGGCCGTAGCGCAGCTCATTGAAGCCGCCGACATAGCTGCCCGTGCGGTAAGCCACATTGCCGTTCGCATCCACGGCGGAAGCCGACCCGTCCGCACTGCGGGCGGCATACAGCCCCTCGCCCATATAAGACAAATAGTAATACGTCGGCTCGGTCAGCAGCTTCCCTTCGGTATTGATTAGGCCCCATCGGTTTCCCTCACGAACCATTGCCGCACCGTCACGGAATTCACTGATTTCGCTGTATTTGAACACGGTCAGATAGTCGCTCCGAGACAGCGAATACAGCGCCTTTGCCATGCCGTTGGAAAGAACGATGGTATCCTCGCCGAAAATGGTCATATAGGACGGCTCGATGCCGCTTTCCAGCGTGTACAGCGTCTGCCCCTCGGTGTCGATGGCCAGATACTGCCCGTCCGTTGTGCAAACCAGCGCGCGTCCGCCGGAAAACACACCCGCATCCTTGAATTCCCCTTCAAACGCCGCGCTGCCATCCTGCGTCACATAGGAATACAGGTCGGACGCCGGACTTTTGCACAACAGCAGCCCGTCCTCAAAGAAGCCCACAGCACCCGCATAAGAACCGATTTTCTCACCCTCGAGCGTATAATATACGCTGTGGTCAGCATAGCGGTAGGCGATCGCGTCGTCGGAAAATTCGACCGAGACTGGCGCGTCGGTGTAATCCACCACCACATAACCCGCGCGGTCGATCACCGCGGTCTGGTTCTTGTCATCCTCGACCGCTGCTAAACCGCATTCGGCAAACTCGCCCGCCTGACGGTAAGAAAACGACAGCACCGTGCGGCCCTCTTCATCCAGATAGCCGTATCGGGTCACGCCGTCAACATCCGTGCGCTGGGCCGGGAAGATTGCCCCCTCAGCTGAAGCACCTATTATCATGAGAAACGCCACAAACAGGGCGGATATGGTTTTTTTGAGCATAGATTTTTCCATCCTTGGATTATTGATATATAAAATTATATCCTTTTCCTGCATGCCGCTCAATAGCAGGCGGAAAAGTGTAACATTTGTGACACAAGCGCGCGCAATATTACATTTTTATTGCAATTTCATTTGTCCCGATGCGCACAAAAAACCGCCCCCTGACCGGCAGGGGACGGCTTTTTTTGCATATTTTCCCGACAAAGGCAGCTTGTGGGTCATTCCTGCCCGGCAGGTGCATGCTCCTGTGCGGATGCGTGCTCCGCGCTGCCCGCATTTTCCGCATTCTGCGGCTTATGACGGCGGCGTCCGCCCCGACGACGGCGACGACGCGGCGCGCCTTCCGCGGGTGCAGCGCCCTCGGCGGGCTGCTCTCCCTGCGCCTCTTCCGGCGCATCCTCGGCATCGGCCTGCTGCTGCTTCTGCTGCTTGGCGGCTTCCTGCTCCATGCGGCGGCGCTCTTCGGCCATGGCGGCGGCATTCTGCCGGTTGCGGCATGCGCCCTTGACCACACAGCAGTCTGTGCACTGAAATTCGGTCAGCGAATGCTCGGGACTGTCGTCCAGCTGCACCTTGCAGGTGCCGCGCAGCATCTGGGTCGTGATGACCTTGCCGCGTCCCTCGGGCGTATCGACCACGCTGCCCTGCTTGGGCGTGACCTTTTGCAGCTCCGCATAGGCCTCATGCTCATATTTCAGGCAGCACATCAGGCGGCCGCACACACCGGAAATCTTCGCCGGATTGAGCGACAAATTCTGATCCTTTGCCATGTTGATCGAAACCGGGTGGAAATCCTCCAGATACGAGCAGCAGCACAGCTCGCGTCCACAGGTGCCCAGTCCGCCGATCATCTTTGCTTCATCGCGCACGCCGATCTGGCGCAGCTCAATGCGCGTGCGGAACACGCTGGCCAAATCCTTGACCAGCTCGCGGAAGTCCACGCGGCCATCCGCGGTGAAATAAAACAGCATTTTGTTCATGTCGAACGTGCATTCCGCCGTGACCAGATTCATTTCCAGCCCGCGCTCTTCAATCTTGCGCTTGCAGATGATAAACGCCTCATCCGCGCGCTTTTTGTTGCGCGCGAGCGTCTTTTTATCCGCGTCGGTCGCCACGCGCACCATGCGCTTGAGCGGCTGGACGACCGTCTGGTCGGGCACATCCGTGTTGCCCTGCACGCACTGACCGTATTCCAATCCGCGCGTCGTCTCCACGATCACGTCCTCCCCTGCGGACACAGGCGTGCCCTGCGGGTCGAAATAATACATTTTTCCGCCCGCTTTGAAGCGGACTCCAATAATCGTTGTCAAAAACTGATCCTCCTACATTATAAAAAGCAGATGCGGTATGCATCGCTTGTCAGCGCGCAAGTCACCGCCGCAGCCGCCGCATTGCGCGAAACGCGGTCGGTCAGCTCGCTCAGGAAATCATACAGCTCCAGCAGCCGTGCAGCGCTCACGACGCTTGCCAGCGCCTGTGTCTGCCCACGCAGCGCTGCCGCAACCGGCGGCTGGGGCAATCCCTTTGCAGCAAAAATCGCGTCGCGCAGCGCGCTTTGCAGCACGCTGATCACGCCCAGCAGCGCGCGGCGCGGGGTTTTCTCGAGTGCGAGCGCGGCGAGCATCATCCGATCCTCCCGGCGCTGGGCGATCGCCTCCAGATAGGGCGCAAGGAGCGCGGCGGCTTCGCCGTCTCCGTCTACTTCCTCCTGCGGGACGAGCGCAAATTTGGTGCAGCGCGAACGAACGGTCTGCAATAACGTGTCTGGCTGCTCCGCAGTCAACACAAAAAAGGCGTAAGACGGCGGCTCTTCCAGCTCTTTGAGCAGCGCGTTCTGCGCCATAGGGTTGAGGTTCTGCGCATGCCGGATGACCGTCACGCGGCGTTCGCCGTCGTTCGGGATGATGGCGTTTTCCGCCTTGAGGCGGCGCGCCAGATCGACCTTCAGCTCGTTTTCACCCTCGTCGATGATAGTCAGATCGGGATGCACACTCTCGCTGACCTTGCGGCAGGAAAGGCATGTCCCGCACGGACGCGATCCTGCGCTTTCGCACAGGATGCCTGCGGCGAGTGTGTCCGACCATGCCGCCAGCGCCGCGGAATCGTCCCCGGAAAGCAGAACAGCCTGCGGAAAACGGTCGGCCAGCGCGTTTTTCAGCGCACTTTTGAGCGCCGCGTTGCCCGGCAGCGCGTCAAATGAGATCACAGCTTTTCAAAGCGCTCGACGTTCAAAACGAACACAGTCGCGCCGCCAACCTCGACCTGCACCGGCGTAGACGGGAAAAAGCCCATGCCCAGCTCGGCCGTAGTGGGGATGATCTGCTTGCGCGAGGAAGAATGCTCGCGGATGATGTCGAAGCATTCATCCAGCTTGGATTCATCCAGACCGATCAGAACCGTCACGTTGCCGGCCTTGAGAAAGCCGCCGGTGGTCGCCAGCTTAGTGATCTGGAAGCCGGCCTTCATCAGATTATTGATTACATCCTGAGCATCATCATAATTGATGATCGCAAGTACCATTTTCATGGAAAAATTCCTCCTTTGAGGTAAATCAGCCGATTACAACCGTAATCTCGCCGATTTCATTGTACCATCTTTCGCGGATAAGTTCAATGTGCGCGCGGGTAATTTTCTCCCCCGGCCACAGCAGCGGCACGCCCGGCGGATAGGGCGTGACCGGACGGGCGCACACCAGCCCTTCGGCGGCAGCCGGTTCGACGCGCCCCGTCTTGGCAAACCACGCATCACGCACGGACAGCACC
>NZ_CALWJK010000009.1 GCF_944380975.1 uncultured Agathobaculum sp.
CCCAGTAGCTCAGTCGGCAGAGCACCTGCCTTTTAAGCAGGGTGTCCGGGGTTCGAATCCCCGCTGGGTCACCAACATTTAAGCCATAAAGTCATTGACTTTTTGGCTTTTTTGTTTGTTTTTACAACGGATACAAGAAAAACCCTCTCTTGCCCACACAGAGCAAAAGAGGGTTTTATGCGGTATTTTAGGGTGTTTGGTGTGTCACCTGATGTGTCACCTAATTATTGCACCGTTATTTCATTGCGTTCGCCAGCTTGATGACCAGTTCCGTGCCGTATTCATACGCCAGCAGGTACTGCATGGTTTCCGCGGCAAGGCCAGCCGTGCGCTGCACCTTCGTGATTGCCGCCTGCACCTCTTCGTCGGTCTCAAACGCATCGTCCGGCTTCTCCTCCGGCTCATCATAGGCCAGACCCAGCGTATCGAGAACACCCTTCGCGTACGCCACGCCAAACGCCTGCTGCTCGGCCAGCGTGTCGGCCTGCGCGGCGTCCGCCTTGGTATCCACGAACACACCCTCGCAGATGACTGCCGGTGCGACCGTCTCGCGGATGAACGCATAGTAATCGCCGCTGGTGCCCTGACGGGTCTTGACGCCGCGGCTATTCTGACCCATGGCCTTGACATGCTTCTCGATGTTCTGCGCAAGCGTCTTGCCCGTGCCGCCGTGAATCGTGTGGAACACCTTGAATCCGTCGCCACCGCCCGAATTATTGTGCACGTCAATCGCCAGATCAGGCGCGTAGGCGTTGCACTCCGCGATCTCCTGATTCACGGTATCGTCCTCATCTTTGGTGCGGCTCATCTTGACATCCACACCGTAAGCCGTCAGAAAATCACGGCACGCCAGTGCCATCGTGAGGTTAATATCCTTCTCGACCAGATAGCCAACCGCGCCGGGGTCGCTGCCGCCATGACCTACACCGATAAATACCTTTTTCTTGCCCATAGGTTTTTCCTCCTTATTTTTCTTTCTCATACATACTACGCTGCACACCGGCCTGCCGTCCGTGCCCTCCTTCTCCGGGGCGAATAAGTAGCCGTCCTCCACACGGTACATGCCGGTACTGCCGCCCGCGTCCTGCACCAGCAGCAGCTTAATATTATGTTGTTTTGCCGCATAGCGCGCCACCTGCTCCTCGGTGCAGCCGTCCGAGGACTGCACAACGATGATGCGACCGTCTGCCAGCACGCCAATCATGTTGCGGCTGCGATAGGTGGACTTGTCCAGCCCGGACAGTACCACGCCGTCCCGCACCGCGACCTTCACACCAGCGACCACATTGCCCGCGCTGACGGTCAGATGCTCCGCCGTACCGCCATAGCCGCAGTCCACGTTCTTGGCCTTGAGGTATTGCAGCGTGCGCCCCTTAATCACGCCGTATTTATCGCTGCCCGAGCCGGTCATGTTGAACAGGCAGAGGTTGTACACCACGTCGGCTTGCTCCTCCGCCGCCCATGTTTTCAGCGTCTTGGCAGGCTTGCTGGCCGCGCCGTATGGCGCAGCCGCAAACCAGATGTCGTATTCTTTAGGATCGTAAATATCGCACCGAATGCTGTTCATGGTTCCTCGTCCTCCTCCGACTGCCGCAGGATTTTGCCGCCAGTCTCTTCCACCGCATCCTTTGCCGCGTCCACCACGCCCGCGAGCCACTTGGGGCACGGCGCGCCAAGCGCCACCGCATTTTCGATGATGCTGCCAAGCTCAGTCAGGATGTACCACACGACCACCACCGGGCAGATCAGCACGGT
This sequence comes from uncultured Agathobaculum sp., assembly GCF_944380975.1. GTDB lineage: Bacteria > Bacillota > Clostridia > Oscillospirales > Butyricicoccaceae > Agathobaculum. Next base: position 1,756 of record NZ_CALWJK010000009.1, read on the forward strand.
GTAGTCAAACGGCAGCACGATGCCCGGCAGATGTGCAAGCATCATGCCAAGCAGCAAGTCAGCCGCTCCAGCCACCGCCACCACGACAATGCAGGCCAGCTTATGTAAAATGCCTTTGCGCGCGGCCGCGCTCGACCAGCTACCCGTGTACATCGCTGCCATCGTACCCGTCGCATAATCTGCCACCATGCAGGCGACAAACAGCAAAACCACCCAGCCAAACCAGCCCCAAAGGGCGGTCAGCACAGCCACAGCCGCCGCGCAGGCGGCCTTGATTTCGGTTACTCGATCCATTTTTGTATCTCCTTTCTCACTTCCACGCCCCGTGAGGGCGCTTTTTTACGTCCTTTGGTCAACCCGGCAAGAGATCACCTCCCCCGCCGGTGCGCAAGCCATGATGCCAGCCGGTGCAGGGCATTCTCAAGCCACACCGCCGCCGCGCTGAGGAAAAACCACGCGACCGCAAATTGCAGACACACCTGCCCCCAGAGGTTCAGCGGCATGTCGGAATAGTCCCACACGTTCCAGCCGAGCCAGCGGTTGACCACCAACCCCACCAGCAGCTCCAGCGTGGTCACAATCATTGCCCCCTCCAGCATTTGCAGCCATATCGGCGGGTGGTCTTGCCACTCGTCCAGCAGGCCGATGAGCACGAAGCACACCCCGCCCAGCACGCCCATGCTCCAATGGGTGTACCCGCGCCAAAGGGTTTCAATGCCCATGTAAGTGATGCCGCCGATGACGGCGAGCACAATATGTAACAGCAGTTTTCTCATGTTACAGCCTCCGATTCCGCTACCGCTCCCGCCTCCGTCAGGATCTCCTGCATGTGTGCCGCGAGGTCGTCCGGCAGCGCTGCGCCGTAGGTGATACCCGCCAGCTCCGCCGCGCCCGCGCGCCTGATCCATTCAAACAGATGGTTGCAGTAGGTCGTGTGGTAAATGATATGCGCAACACTGGCCTGCGCAATCGCATTGATTTCGTCCGCCGTGAAAATGCGGCAAAGCGTATCGTCTGTATGGTATAGGTAAACAGGTGCGCCCTTGTCAATTTCATTTTTCGCGGTTGTCAGGTTGATCTGGTCTTTCTCTGTCAGCGAGAAATGCTCTGTGCCCTGCGTGGTCTCCACATCCATGCCCGCATAGATGGCGGCTTCGCTCGCCGCGGATATTTCCGCATGTTTGGCTGCACGCAGTCTCGGAAGGATGTCCGCTTCGATCTCCTCCTCGCTGCGCAGCACCGGCTTGCCGTCTACGAGTTTATAACGCGGAACTGATGGTGTTGTATTAGTGTACAGGCCACCATCAAAATAACAACACTGGCAATATTCATGCCTTCTATCGGTACCTTTGTCCACCTGAATCCAATCATGCAAATTCTTTATGTTGCTAAATGTTACTCCACCTTCGCACTGGATAATTCGTCCTTGCTCGTCGGTTCGAACATAAACAATATATTCCTGCATAAATCCTCCTCACGGGCATTGCAATACAAGTGTAGAATCCTCGTACCCAATACCGAGCATTGCAAATTCGTCAGCGACTCCTTCAGATTCTACTTCTGCAATAATATTGATGCTGTTCTGATTTGGTTGCCATAAAGCAGAAATCGAGGTTATATTTACTCTTGTACCATGAGCGATCACAAACAATCCTCCAGTATATGTCATTACTGGATTCCTTCTCATCGTACTGGGTGTTGGCAAAGAGAATCTATACTTAGCTGTAGTTTCAGCAAAGCCATAAGCCAAATACGCTACATTGCTTCCGCGGGTAGCAAACACCAACAGATCCGATTGGCATTTCGCCAGCTGCGTCGCGTAGTCGTTTTCCTGCTGTGGGAGCATATGCCACGCATTGTCCGCATCTTGATAAGCCGCTGTTTGCCCCACACCCCGTTCCAGCTTGGCAAAAATAAATGTCTGCCCCGTTCCGGTGATGGTAAAGGTGCGGCTCGCATCGTCATATTGGCAGGTCACAATCCCGGTCGTAGTCAGTGCCGTCGCGGTGTAAACGCTGCCGATCGAGCCGGGCAAAATCTGTGCGATCGTGCCGTTGAGAACCAGACCGACCGCTGTGATCTGCACTGTGCCGGAAACTAATTTCCAGCGGTCGATGAAATACCCCGGCGCACTGATCGTGCCGGAAACGCCCCGCTGATTGACCGGAAACACATCCCAGCCCGTGCCGCCTCCGACAAAATAAGCGTTATCCAGTTCGTTCGGGCGAACCCCAGCCCCCAGCGCCGCAAGCGCCGCTTGTGCGGTTGTCGCACCGCCCAGAGGAGCCAGCGCCGCGTCGATCTTCTCCCAGTTCTCATTGAGCGCTTTCGGGATATTGAACGTGTTCGCCCCGTCCGTCTCCGGGTCGTAGCAGAACAGCTTCAAAACTTTGGTTAATATACTCATGCCCGCCTCCTAAAAAGCAAAATCGCGGATCAGATGGCTTTGCAGCTCGTTTATCGTCATACCATGCACCTCGCGCACCAAAAGATAGCGGTAAACGTACTGCACCGCAAGGTGCGCCGGGATGACCTCGAGCACCGCGGCCTGCAAAGCGGCTTGCGCCTGCTCGGTCGGTACGCCATACGAGCCGACAAACCGCAAAATGATCTCGCCCGGCTGGTAGTCCACCTCGACCTCGCCGTTCTCCCATGCGTCGCACACGCGCTGGATGAGGTCGATGTCGCACTTGCCGGTCGCTGACCGCCACTTTGCCTGCAGCACACTACGTCGCTCGGCTTCCGTGTCGCCTTTGCCCGGCGTCAGCCCCGCGATGCGCTCCTCGACCGGCAGGATATAGGTCATAGTGTCCAGAAACAGCTGCGCCGCCGCCTCGCGTGCCGCGTCCCGTTGCCCCTCATCCACCGCCTGCACCGCGCCGAGCAGCGCGATCACCCATGCGTCGCGCCGATAAGCAGTTGGCAGGCTTTGCAGCATATCGTCGAACTCACGCATAGCTGATGCTCACCTCCCCCAGCACTGCGCACTCCCGCTCGCCGACGGCGACATTCCCCGTGCCGCCGTTCACCGTGAGATTTTCGAGGTCGAGCACGCCCTCCACGTCCAGAATACGGTCGGTGATACGGGCAAAGCTGACGTAGTCCTGCCGGAACACGATTTCGGCAAGGTACGCGGTCACTGCCGCTTGGATGCCCGCCGTGATCGTCTCCTCCTCGGCGGTGTTCAATTTGGACACCGTCGCGCTGATGGAGATTTCCTTTTTGGCTGCCGCCTCGACGAAGCACTGCGCACCGATTGGCGCCTGTCCCTCGCCGCGCCCCGTACTGCCGGGGTCGATGTAGGCCTGCACCTGCTCGACCAAGTCCTCCGGCGCGGGCTGGCCGGTGCTGTCCACCAGCACCACATCCACCGTGTTTACGCCGTGACCGAGCGGAAACACCTTGACCGCACCCACGCCGCTGACCTCCAGCGCCCAGCTTTGATAATGATAGATATTGCCCGAGGTCGCGGGCGTGCGAATTTTGAGCAGATAGCGCGCGTAGTAGGCCGCGTCGTCCTCCTCGTCGTAGCCGCCCGTGGTCGGCTCTGGGTTATCGCAAGCCGCGATGCCCTGCAAGGTGACCGGCATCTGCGTGATGCTGTGCGCAGGCAGATTGCCCGCCGCGCCGTCCACCCGACAGGTGACGCGCACCGTGCCCTCGCCGGTGATCTGCACGGTTTCACTCGCCGCGAACTGGATGCCGCCCCCGCTCTCAAACAGCGCGCCTTGGTTTACCGTTCCCGTACCCGTGACGGTCAACGTGCCGGTGGCAAAGGTCGCCTGTCGCCGCTCGAGACCTGCGCGCGGGAACACATAACGGTCAAGGTCGCCGCCCGTCAGGTTCTCCGGGTCGAGCGCCGCGCGCATCGCCGCGACTTCCTCGTCCGTGCCCTCCATGCGCAGCGCAACCGCCGCCAGCAGGTCATGGGTCGGATAGCCGACCGTCTTTTGATAGCTGTCCGGCATTGCCGCCAGCAGGTCGGTCAATATCTCATTCGCTGTTGACATAGGCCGTCACCTCCGTCTGTTCTCCGGTGCGCAAGTGCGCGGTAAACTCCACCTGCAGACCGCGCCGCAGGCGGGTAAAGCTGAAGCTGTCCACCGTGCGCACCGCGGGATTGAATGCCGCCGTCTCGCGCACCTGCCGCTCGATCTCGGCAGTGATGAAGCCCAGCGGCGCGCGCTTTTGCAGCAGCGTGCGGTCGATCCTCAGCACGGTGGATGCGTCCGTGCGGTAGACCGGTATCGCGTCCGGCGGCTGGCGCAGCATGAGAGCAAACCACTGTTTGACCGCTTCCACGCCTGACCGCTCGACCAGCGCGCCGTCCACCAGCCGGAACGCGCCGCGCCCCCGCTCGTCGAAGTCGAACGCAGGCACGCGCCCGACCTCCGCCGCCAGGATGCCCTGTAGCTCGGTCGGGGAAAAGGAAAATTTCGCGTCTGCCATGGGTTAACCTCCTGAAATCTTGTCAAGGATGAGCAGCCCGCCGCCGGACAGGATCGCCGCGGCACGCTCGCCCGTTTGCCAGTCCCGCGCGGCCGCCGTCGCGGTGAGGGTGAGGTTCACGCCCTCCTCTGCCCGCACATTGCCGTTCACCACCGAGAAAATCAGCGGTTTCGGGCGCTCCTGCTCACACACTGCCTCATACCACGCCGCCGCATAGGGCGACTTTTTGGCACGTCTTCCACCATGCTTCATAATCGCTTCCGCGAGTTTCGTCTCGTATGCCATGCGCCCTCCTTTCAATCCCAAAACGGCACTGCCGTTTTCATCAAAACGCGGGGCATGTACCTGCGTTTTGATACCCCGACCCAGCCGCCTTGGGCGGCGACATTCGGGTATCGGCGGGCTTGCCCGCCGTATATAGGGGGCTTATGAAGCCCCCTATAGGCTCACCATGGTGTGCAAAACCCTGTGATTTCCGAATAGTACCGCGTCATCGCGCGCACGCTGTCCGAGCAGTTGCCCTCGATGGTCTGCACGCTCGCCCGCGTCGCGCCGGTCACGATGCCGATGTGCCGCGTGCCCTGTATCATCAGGTCTCCCGCTTTGGGGATGTAGCCGCTTGAAACCGTCTTGTACTGCCCGCGCGCCCGGAAATAGTCCGCCATGTCACCGACATAGCCGTAACCCGTCGGGATGGGCGCGCCGGACTGGTCGGCGCACCAGCAGACGAAGTACACGCACCACGCCGCGCCGTTGTTGCCCGCCCACGCGCCGTACTTGTTGATGTTGCCGGGGCTTTCCTTGTAGCCGACCTGACTGCGCGCGACCGCCACAAAGCTGGACGCGCTGCCGTTTCCGCCCGTGCCGGATGACCCTGCGCCGATGGTGTCAGGCAGTCCCCAGACGGATACGGCATCCGTGCCGCCCGCCGCGCGCGGCTCGTCGAGGGCGGTGATCTCCAGCTCCATCGTGTGCCCCGCGCCGCCGTAGTGATGCACCACGCGCGTGACGCGGTGCTTGCCCTTGATCCCGAAGGCCGGACTGTTAAAAGACAGCACCGTACCGCTTGTCACCTCGTCGCAGCCCCAAATCTCGCTGATCGTGCGCGTGCGGCCGATGCGGTCTTTCTGCGCAAGGAGCGTGCGCACCATCTGGCCGAGCTGCGCCGTGCCGGGGTTCTCGCTGACGCGCTCGATGTACTGCAAAAAGCCGTATTTCTCGATGGACGCAGTGTTTGACGCCTGCGCGCCGATGTACACCTTGCCGCCGTCCTCGGCGGCGAGCACCACCGCGTTGTATAGCTCTGCGATGCTGTCCTCGCCCGACACCTGCCCCAGCGCCCATGTGATGTCAAAGGGCGCGAGGTTCCACGCAGGGCGGTGAAACGCCTTGATGGCGGCGGTCGGCAGCTCACGCACGACCAAACCCTCGGGTGACATGCGCGCCTGATATTCCTTGCCGGTCTCCGCGCTGCACCGCTCCAAAATGTCCGCGATGATGTCGTTCACCGCGTCCCCCAGCCAGACCTCGCTGATTTTGGTCGGCAGACTGCAAATGCTTTTGACGCCCACGCCCGCCTTGCCGCACGCCGCGCGGATGGCTTCGTCCGCTGCCATGCCGCTGCACTGCAAAATGATGCCGCTGCGGCCGAGATACCAGCCGCGGTCGTAGGCCGTGAGCGCGCCGTCCAGCCCAACCGTCACCAGCTGCCCGACGAACACATCCTGCTGCGCCGCTTCATTGCGCAGACGCAGCTGATCGCCCGGCGCGAGCGCGATTTTGGGGACGTACTTGTCCCACGGGCTGACGATCTGCGTGCCGGTCAGCTCGACCGACAGCGCGGTGATGTCGTCCGTCGCAGTCAGATCACCCACAAAAGCCGTAATGTCGCGCGCGGCCTGTCCGCTGCGCTCAAGGTACAGCCGATGATCGTCCACATATCCGTAAGCCACGCCCGCACCTCCTTAATCTACAAAGCGGTATTCCGTGATGGAAATTGTATAGGCAATATCGCCGTTGCGCCGCACGGACGGCTCGAACGTATCCACCGTGCAAGGCATATTGAGACGGCACACGCCGCCACTGTCCAGCACGATCAACCGAAACGGCACCTTGCGATCGCGCCAGCGCTCGAAAAAGCTAACATACGCCCAGCCGTCCTCGAGCGCCTCGGCGGGCATCCAGCTGTATCGCTTCCCGACGGGGAAAAAGCTCGACCAGCTGAGCGACCGCAAGCCAAGCGTACCAATGCGGCGGTAGTCGTAGCTGAGGCCCTCATAGGTTTCGTTGTGCTGCTCGGGCTGCGGCAGCGGGAAGTCCACCGGCACATGCGGCAACGTGAACACTTCCTCGTTGTTGTTGACCGAAAATATGACCTTGTAGGCGATTGCCGCCACCTCCCTGCATACAAAAAGCGCCCCGCCTCTGCCAACTTGACAAAGACGGGGCGCACACGCTATAATAAATATACAAAGGGACGCTGTTACAGCAGTCAGACCCGTTATGCCATCAACAACATGTTGACCGTTCGGGGCCTAGCCGAGCGGTCAACGCGCTTTTATGGTGAAAATGTACAGCACCATAGCCGCACACATCAAAAGCTGAAAAGCCTTTTTCCACATACGCACCACCTCCCCTCGCGGTAAAATGCGCTGGGGAAAGGTGGGTCTGACCGCTATATGTAACAGCGTCCGCCCTGATTATAGCATACGCTGTCGTACTTTGTCTATCTGCCGCCCTCCGGGGTGGCTTTTCTGTTACATGTTTTCAATTGCGCGGAGGAGCTTGTCCGCGATCCGCTCGCCCAGCTCGTCCGCGTACTGCTCGTTGCCGATGACGTTGCCGGCGACCGTGACGTTGACCGTCACGCGCGGCCCGCCCGCCATGCGTGCAGAGATATCGTGCGGGATGATCTGCGTGCCGTTTGGCAGATTCATGATCTCGCCGCCGCGTTCGTTGACGCGCGTCAGTCCGCCACGCCAGTAGGAAGTGCCGAGCGCGTTGCCGGTCAGCTTGCCGCCGATCCACGACAGCGCGGACTTGCCGCCGCTGTACAGGCTACCCAGCAGCGGGATGCTCTCGATCTTGTCATCCAGCCATGAGAAAAAGCCGGAAACCGTTTCCTTTGCACTGTTGAACGCACCAACAATGCTGTCCTTGATGCCGCCGAACGTCTCCTTGACCTTGTCCCATAACGCGCTTGCCCACGCCTTGATTTTGTCCCAATTTGCAATCAGCAGCGCACCTGCCGCAATCGCGCCACCGATAAGCAGCACAATGGGATTGGCGGCAACCAATGTCATAACAGTTTTGCCAAAGTTAAAAATCGTTGTCCCGGCGCTGATTATACTGCCGGTAAACTGTACGACCTTGGCAATACCCCATGCCGCGGCGATCGTCTTGAGTACAGAAATAATGGTATCGCCGTTCTCCTGCACCCAATCGAACGCCTGCCCCGCTTTTTCGACCGCAGTGGCAAAGCCCTGATCAAACTGATCAGTCAGCGCGCCCACATCTAATCCGGCAACCCAATCAGAAAACGCTGTCGCTTTCTGGTCGAGCCACTCAAGCGCCGAGCCTGCGCGGTACGAGCCGTCCTCCTGTGCGCCGAGCATCTGCAACACGCCGTTTTTCGCGGCCTGGCTGGCTTCACCCAGCTTGGACATTGTGTCCGTGACCTGCATCTGGTACGCATTGCTTTTGACAAACTGTTCGTTATTCTTGTAAAACGCATCCGCATAGCCGTCGTAGGCAGCTGTCAGGGTGTCCAGAATCAGCGTCGTGCGTCCGGCGGTCGTGCCGGTGGCCTCCAGCTTGGTGTTGAACTCGTCCTCAGAGATATTCAGCCAGTTCAAAGCGTCCGCCAGCGCGCCGGTCACCGTACCACTGACCGTGGTTTCACCGATATCCTGAAACAGGCTGTTGATGCTGATGCCGTCGCCAAACTTGCCGACCACACCGGCAGCAACGCGCGTCCATTTTGTCACGTCCTGCTGGCTTTGCGCCAGCGTGGAAAGCGCCTGCGCGGCCTCGGTTGAGGTATCGCTGTCTCCCAGTATCTTGTACAGCTCGGCATACGCCGTGCGCGCGCCCTGTGTGCCGGTCGCGGTACCCGCAAACGCCGTCAGCAGCTTGCCTTGGCTCACGCGGAAGTCCTCGGTCGCGCCATCGAGCGCGATGAAGGCCGTCGTCAGCGCGGTGACACCCGCGACGCCGACACCCGTTGCGGTCTTGGCAAAGCTCTTAATGCCGTCGACCGCCTTATTCTTAAACGCCACCACCTGCCGGGTGGCAGAGATCATGCTGTCGTCGATGTCCGCGCCCGCCTTTTTGGCATTGCGCGCGGCCTTGAGCAGTCCGCCGGACATGTTGTCGCGCAGGTTGAGAACGGTGTTAATGACCTTACTTTTCGCCATCGCCCGCGCCCTCCTTTTCCGGCGAGAATGCCGTGGCCACGCCCGCCGCTGTCAGCAGACGCATTTCCTCATAGTAGCGCGCCCGCCCGACCCGCAGCACCGTCCGGTCGAGGACGCTCATGCGCCGCAGCTCGTCCGGGGGAATGCCGCGCGGCGCGTAAAACGCGGCGAGGTCGAGGAACGGGTCGCGCGCTACGAGTTTTTTGCCATGTCCTCCGCGGTCTGGCCGCCGTCCGGTTTGCCCGGCATCAGGCCGTTCCACTGCATCAGCTTGCCGCCCAGCACATCAATCTCGCGCACGCTCATCAGCTGGCGCACCGCGTCATACGGATCGATCACGCCGAGCATCTTGTGCAGCTCAGGGGCTTGCAGCGTGGGGCACGAATCATAGATCAGCGACGTACACACGCCGATCATGTCGGCCGCGCCGCCCGCCTCGGCCAGCGCGCCGTAATATTCCAGCTGCTTTGCACTGGACAGCTTTTTGCACTGAATCATCTGTCCACCGATGTTGAACGGTTTCATCTTGGTGCGCGCCTGTGCGCGCTGCTCCGCCCGCGCCGCGAGCGCTTCTAACAATTTTGCATCCATATGTAATCCTCCTTATAGCGTTTCGAGCACTTGGAAGTTGCCGAACTTGAACGGCACCTCCAGCTCGGTTTTGGCCTTTTTCTCGAACTTGGCGAGCATGAACTCGTCGACCGTTACGTCGCTGTATGCGACGCGCTCGACCTTGTTCGTGCCCTTCTGCGTCTGCGCGGTGATAACCGTGATCTCGGGCATGACGCCCGTGCGAAACGCTTCGGCCATCTGGATGAGGATGTCGCTGTCGATTTTCAAAACCGTCAGCGTGCCCTCGCCCGCGTAGCCGTTATAGACCTTGTAGGTCGCCGGGTCGCCGCAGACGTTGATGTCCTCAAAGTCGCCCGTGACCTTGGCTTCGACGCTCTGCAAGGTGGTCAGCTTCTTGCCGTTCCACCACGCCGCGCCGCCGTTGCCGTGCATGATAGGCGGCATAATTGCCCCGGTTGTAATTGTTACGGCTCAGCGTCAGCACCGTCTGCCCCTCTTCCGGTTTCTCGTCCGGGTACGGGTGCCAAACCGGCGCGGGCTGCGGCTTTGGCAGATACCCGCAGCGGATGCTGCTTGGCGTCCAGATCAGCCTTCGGCACATACGCGCCGCCGGCAGCGTTGACCACCTCGAAGCCCGCCTTTTTGACCGCCTCGGAGAACTGCTCCCACGTCAGCGCGCCGGCCTCAAAGAGTGATTTCAAAAAGTCCATTTTGTCACGTCCTTTCTTGATTTTGGGCATGAAAAAACCACCTTGACTTTCGTCTTGGTGGTTTAATCGTTTTGTTTTTGTATGACAAAGGCGCTCCGTTTCCGAAGCGCCCTCATCGGGTTTTGGACTTTGGCAGGCGTAGCATTCTCCTGCATCTCTCGGGTTGCCCCTGTCGTGCCATCGGCGTGTGGTCGCTACGAAATCTACCACCTCAAAGCCCACTCTATTGTATCTTTATTATAGCCCTTCTATTCAGAAAAATCAAGTGTTCCCATCTTTCTCATAAATAAGCTCATGTGTCCGCTTGGTGCGGCGCATTGATTTTTCTCCGCGGAACATCGCCGTGATAACAGAATGCTGAAAATGCTCTGCATCAGTCTCAACTGCGAGCCTCAGCACCACATTTACATACCGTCCATCTTGCTTGATTTTCTTGCAAACAAGGGCAGTATTTGCACGTTTTTCATCTTTATCACGGAAAATATAATCCGGATCACGTAACGTTTCGGAAAAATATGGCCGCAATGCTTCAAATTCCGATTCTCCACGTCTCTCCACGATATGCTTTTTGCGTTCTTCGGTTAAAACTACCTGATCCCCGCGAATATCATCCGTCAGACCTCGATATTTCTCAATATCGATTACACCTACTGGCTGCACCGCTGTTTCCCCATTCTTTTCCGACTTCGCTCCCATTATAGCAGATTCCGGAGATTTTTCAACCGACTCACCCGCTACATACTTCTCGTACCAGTCCTCATAGGTCATGCCCTGGTCGACATACTCGGTCTTGCCGGTCTCTGGGTTTCGTACCGTCCTCTGGCCGCCTGCATCAAACTCGGTCACCGGCACGGTCGTGCAGCGGCACCGCGGATGGATTGGCGGATAGCTGATGCCGGTCTCTCGTGCGGACACAGGAAACGTCTTGCCGTCCAGCGCACCACATACCGCACAGGTCTTGAGGTCGAGCGAAGCATCAAACTGGTATTCGCTGACGCCGGTTTCTTTGTAGCCCTTGGCGGTAGCTTCGGCGGCTGCATGTGCACTCTCGGTGTGGATCAGCGTCGCCGCCCGGCTTTCGGACACGCCCATGCGCTCGGCGAACTGCTTCGTCGTGCGCTGGAGCGGGTCGCCCCGGACAAAGGAGCGGGACAAGGCCGTCTCCAACTCACGCAGCAGCTTGTCCTTATCCGCCCAGAAGCGGCTGGAAAAATCGCTGTCCAACCAAGGCCTTACAAGCAGCTTTTCGACTGTGTCCGTATCCATGCGGGCAAACGAGGTACGCACCGCCGCCTGCTGACTGATCGCATACACGGTCTGGTAATAGGTATGCCAGTTGTGCGAAATGCGGTTGTCCGCCAGCCGCAGCGGATTGCCGAGCGCGGCTTCTGCTTCGGTCTGCCGCTGCACGACGCTGTTGTCGTCCTTGATCCTGTTGTGGTTTACAAAATACCGGCGCGCGCTTTCGGCCTCTCGGATAAAAGTTCCGTGGCCTTGCAGCAAGCGCCGTATGGTCCGGCTGTTTACCGCCAAACGCTGACACCTCCCTTTTTGTTCATGCGCTCCGCAATGCCGGTCGTGGCATCTGGCGCGTCATCATGCGCATTCTTGCCCTCTTTTTGATAGGACTGCATTTGTACAACCCGGATAGGCAGACTGTCCCCCGGGCGGATTACTCTGACAAAATTACTCTGACATGATTACACCCTTAATATAACAAAGATGTAGTATATTGAAAAGATGAAAGGTTTTCATCTAAGATATAGACTGTTAAAATAAAAAGTATATAAGACCGCCAAGATGAAAACATCCATAGGATTGAAAAAAAAGACAAAAAACAAGGGATGTGGATACACTAGAATCTACTGAGGAAGTAGAAAAGTTCTATTTTTATAAGCGATAGAGTATTCCATTGAAAGCAAAAAGGCCTGCCGCCATGGCAGGCCTTTGCAATGCACCGGATGACGCTCTTTTTCCATCCGGTTGAGGGGGGAAGGTGATTTGTTCAAGACAGTTTTTTATAGAGATCGATGAACTCTTCTGCAATAATGCGGAAACTCTCAGCACTCATCAGCTGATCTTCCGCATGGAGCATCAATAAGCCGATACTCCCTAATTCGCCGTTTGCCTCTTTGGTCAGCAGATCGGCATGGGCATTATGACCCTGCACAAAGGCTTCGTCGCCTTGCTTAATTAAGCTTTCCGCTTGCGTAAAGTCATTCTGTTTGGCACATTGAATAGCATTGATAAAGCAGGATCGTGCTGTTCCAACATAGGTGATGATTTCAAAACAGGTGGTAGATAGTTCTTCGGACATCATTTAAACTCCTTTCCGAACAGCTTACCAATCTTCGTCTTCTGGATTTGCTTCTGCAGCAGCTTCCGCAGCAAGTGTTTCCCGATCAAGCCGCCGGATAAACGGCATATACACGAAGAAGGAAATAGTTAAGATGACAATCTGTAACAGTGCACTGCGCCAGCCGCCAACAAGGAAGCCGGATATGATCGGCGGGCAGGTCCACGGCACCATGACACCAGCATACAGCGGACACAGGCCAGTTGCCAGTGCAAAATACTGCAAAACGCAGGCAATGACAGGCATCAGGATGAACGGCACGGCCAGCATAGGGTTCATAACGATCGGCAAACCAAACATGATGGGTTCGTTGATGTTGAACAGTGCGGGGATCAATTCCAGTTTTCCCAACGTGCGGAATTGCTTGGCTTTGGCGAAAGCCACCAGATAGATGACAAGGCCAATAGTCAGGCCGGCACCAGTGACATTGATGAACAGGTCATAGAATTGCGCGGTAACGATATGGCCGCCGTTGGCGACGGTCAGTTCTAGACCCTTATCCAGAATGGCCTGATTTTCCAAGCTGTTAGCCTGCAGCAGGCCACTCATGACGCCGCCGACGATCGTCGTACCGTGTACTCCGAAGATCCACAGGAACGGACCGGTAAAGCACATAAGAAGCGCACCGCCCAACGAGTCGGTCATGCCTTGCAACGGGGTCTGAATGATCTTATAGATTGCTTCAATCGCGGTGGTATGCAAGCCCATAGAGAAGATGCCGTGAATAATGGTTGCAAGAATGACGATGGCCACCGCAGGGATCAGCGCAGAGAACGCATTGGCAACGCCCGCAGGTACGCCGTTGGGCATTTTAATTTTGATGTTCTTTTTCAAGAACCAAGAGTACAGATAACCGACTAGCAGACCAATAATGATTGCGCCGATCATTCCCTTGCCCGCAGTCCAGTCCTTGTTGATGATGTTGCTGACAAGATCACCGCTTTCAGTCTGCACGGAGGACGGCTGCAGCAGCAGGAATACTGCCAGCGCGATCATCGAACCGCTCAGCGGCTCTTGCTTTTCCAGCTTAACATAAGTATAGGAAATGCCAATAACCGCGATGATGGCGCTGATGTTAAAGGTTGCACCACAGGCTTGACTGAGAATCGTAGTGATACCGGCAGCTGCCAATGCGTCCGCAGCCTGCTTGACAGGCAGGTTGGCTAAAATCAGAAAAATTGAGCCAACGATTAACAGCGGCATTGTGTAAACCATGCCGTCCTTGATCGACTGAACCGCCTTGGTGTTGACAAACGCCAGAATTTTAGGAATCAGATGTTCGTTGATCCACTTCCCCATAATTGTCATCCTTTCTTCTGTTTCTCTTATGATGGTGCCGCACCATGTCTCCAGGACGAATGCACAGAACATTTTTCGACAGAGACAGTTCTGCAAAGCTTCGAAAGGGGGAACAGCGTGGCATCGCATACTACCCTTGCGCTATACCAGCGCAATATGTCTTTCCCTTATGTATTTATTTGTTTTTTGCCAGCTGATAAGCAAACTTGAGAACATTCATTCCGTTGCACATGCCGTAATCTGTCATCGGGATGACAGCTACCGGGATGCCCTTGGGTTCGCAGATCTTCTTGGCCTTTTCCAGCTGAAAGCCAACCTGCGGCCCGAGCAGTGCCACGTCAATGCCGTCGGTCATGCGGTCAATCTCCGCAATCGGAAATGCTTCGATCTCCGCGTCCTTGCCCTTCTGGACGGCGGCTTCCTTCATTTTGTTGACCAGTAAGCTAGTGGACATGCCTGCTGCGCAAAACAATCTGATAATCATTTTATATTCCTCCTAATTATAATTCTTCGCCGTTGGTGCGGATGACATTCTGATACCAGTAGAACGAATCCTTTTTCCGCCTTTCCAAAGTACCCTTGCCCTGATTATCTTTATCGACATAAATGAAGCCGTACCGTTTCTCCATTTCGCCCGTGCCGGCGCTCACCAGATCAATGCAGCCCCAGGGTGTATAGCCCATCACTGGCACGCCGTCCAGTTCCATCGCCGCTTTCATCTGCTCAATATGCTGCTTGAGGTAGGTCACGCGATAAGGGTCGTGGATGCCATCCGGTTCGACCTTGTCGTACGCACCAAAGCCGTTTTCAACGATAAACAGCGGCAGGTGGTAGCGTTGGTGCAGCAAGTTAAGCGAGTAGCGCAGCCCCTTCGGGTCAATCTGCCAACCCCATTCACTGGCCTTGACATACGGGTTGGCGGTCATATAGCAGGTGTCGCTGAATTTGCGCACAGTGTCACCTGGCTTGGCAGAGACTGTTTCGCTCATATAATAGCTGATGCCAATGTAATCAACACAGCCTTCACGCAGACATTGCAGGTCATCCGTTGTGATGTCAAGGTGCATACCGTGGTTCTTTTGGAACGCCTTAATGTAGTCTGGATATTCGCCGAACACATGGATGTCGCCATAATAATACAAACGCTGCTCCATGGCATACTCTGCGGCAAGAATGTCATCCGGGTCACAAGTAAGCGGGTAAAATGGCACCATGGCCAGCATACAGCCAATATGGAAGTTCGGGTTGATCTCGCGTCCAATTTTTACTGCCTTGGCACTGGCCACCATCTCATAATGGACTGCCTGATGGAGCACACTTTGTACATCCTCGTCCGGGCGGTAGATGATACCGGAATTTGTCCATGCTGCCCAGGCGTGCCATGTTGTGCCCTGATTGTTGATTTCGTTAAAGGTCATCCAATACTTGACCTTGTCTTTGTACCGCTCCATAACCGTGCGTGCAAAGCGGACAAAAAAATCAATTAGCTTGCGATTACGCCAGCCACCGTATTCCTTGACCAAGTGATACGGCATTTCAAAGTGGCTAAGCGTGATGACCGGCTCGATACCGTATCGCAATAACTCATCGAATAGGTCATCGTAGAACTGTAAGCCCTGTTCGTTCGGCTCGGTTTCGTCGCCGTTTGGAAAGATGCGCGTCCAAGCGATTGAAGTGCGGAAACACTTGAAGCCCATTTCCGCAAACAGTTTGATGTCCTCTTTGTAACGGGAGTAGAAGTCGATTGCATCATGGTTGGGGTAGTTCATGCCCGGCAGGATACCGTCTGTAATCTGTCGTTCCACGCCATTGGCGCCCGCAGTCATTACATCTGCAATCGAAACACCTTTGCCTTGCCTGTCATAGCCGCCCTCCAGCTGATGGGCTGCAACCGCACCACCCCAGAGGAAGTTTTCCGGAATGATTTGATTTTCCATGGTTTCACATCCTTTTTCATCGTGTACACGTTCTGTTGATATTCAATCGTGTCTGCATTACCTCAGGAAAAAAAGAAAAGACTGCTCACAGCATCCACCTTTGTAGATGCTGCAAACAGTCTTGCTTACCCTTACGTAATAACAAACTTGTTTCCGTGCTCTTATCGTAGCACCATATGCTGCACTTGTCCAGCCCCAATTGTATATTTTGGAATATTGCTTTGTTTTTGTTTGCTATTTTTGTGCATAATAGCAGGCAATGTGTTTCGTTTTCACAGAACTCACAAAACCACATCTTTGGAAATAGACAAACCGCCAAAAATGACAAAGGATATAGACAAGATGGATATGCGGTGGTATGATTTAAGAAAGGTTTGTTATTACTTCAGGGTAAGCAAGACTGTTTATGGCGTCTGCGTGGTCGAAGAGACGTTATAGACAGTTTTTTTCATCAGGGGGACGAAACTGTGAACATCATCCGGGTTTTGAATACAAATGCGGTCGTTACGCTCGATCCGGACGGGCGTGAGATTATTGTTACCGGTGCAGGGATCGGCTTTCGCAAGAAGCGCGGTGAATTGCTTGATGACGCACTAGTCGATCGTATCTATCGTTTGGAAAGCAACGAGGAAAGCCGTAAGCTGCAGGAATTTGTGCAGGCAGTTTCAGAAAAATATCTTGATATTGCAGAAAAGGTTGTACAAGCTGCCCGGATTGAAGAGGGTCTGAAAATCAAGGACACACTTTATGTCACTTTGACAGACCATATCAACTCTGCGCTTGATCGGCATCAGGCTGGTATTGAGTTGAAAAACATGATTCGGCCAGATGTCCAGAAGTTTTATCCCAAGGAATATGCTGTCGGGCTCAAGGGGATTCGCTGGATTCGCGAGGCGACAGGTGTCGAACTCGGTGCGGACGAGGCTGCGTTCATCGCTATGCATATTATCGCCTCCGAGTTGGACAATAACACTCCGGCAGATGTGCAGAAAATGACAGAACTAATCAATACGATCCTGCACATTATTCGACTGCATTTCAAAATTGTGTTTCACGAGGATTCCTTTTCCTATCAGCGGTTTATCACGCATTTGAAGTTTTTTTCTGCGCGTATCTTTAGCCATGAGCCTTATAAGGACAGCATGAAAGAAATTTACGATGTGTTGATTGAGCAGAACACTTATGTTTTTTCCGGTGTGCAAAAAGTGGCTGAGTTTATTCAAAAAAAATATGATTACACCTTGAGCATTGACGAGTCGCTCTATCTTCTCATCCACCTCAAGCGAATTTTGGATGAGGAGCAGGAAACAAAGTAATAATGCAATCGGTTTGTTATGATTCAGTTCAGCAAGACCAGATCCTGAGCCAAACGGGCAGCAAACTGCCCGTTTGGGATAGGGTCGGGTCTTTTTTTGTTTACAAGGGATATGAAAGGGGTATTTCAATATGGATTATGCGAGCATTGCTGAGCAGATACTGCACGCGGTCGGAGGACCGGGGAATGTAAAAAGTGTTGTTCACTGTATGACACGCTTGCGCTTTGTGCTGCGGGACAACGCTAAAATAGATGACGAAGTGGTAAAAAGCATCACGGGCGTGGTCGGTGTGATGCGGCAGGCTGGACAATATCAAATCATCATCGGTAACGACGTTGCCCATGTTTACACGGAACTAAATCGGCTGGGCAGCTTTGCCGATCAGCCTCAGGCCGA
The DNA here is from genome assembly GCF_944380975.1 of uncultured Agathobaculum sp. Taxonomy (GTDB): domain Bacteria; phylum Bacillota; class Clostridia; order Oscillospirales; family Butyricicoccaceae; genus Agathobaculum. Next base: position 19,207 of record NZ_CALWJK010000009.1, read on the forward strand.
ACCTCAGGAGAAAACACCGGAAAAGAAAGGGATAGTCGCTCGGTTAATGGATGTTATTTCGGGCGTGATGGCACCGGTAATCCCACCGATTATGGGTGCGGCTATGGTGCGCATCTTAATTACTCTGCTCCACATGGTGGGGATATTATCCAAAGATGGTGCAGTCTATTATCTGCTAAATATTATCGGAGATGCAGCGTTTTACTTTTTCCCAGTACTTGTGGCCGTATCAGCGGCTAAACAGTTCGGCGCAAACCCGTATTACGCCGCGGGCACTGCGTTAGTGCTGATGCACCCGGACATAACTACGCTACTAGAGGGTATACAGCAGACATCGTTTCTGACCTTTTTGCCGACGCAGTACGCTTATACCATCTTTCCGATCATCTTTGCGGTATGGGTGCAACGGTATATCGAGCAGTTTGCAGATCGTGTCTCGCCTAAAATTGCCAAGAATTTTTTGCAGCCGCTGCTGGTTGTCCTGATTTGCGCGTTGCTGGCACTTTTTGTACTCGGTCCTCTCGGATCGATTGTCGGAGATGTGTTGACCGGTGTGATTTATTGGATTCGAAACCATCTGGGGTTTGTCGCGGTGGGAGTGCTTGCCGGGATTTATCCCTTTATCGTTATGGCAGGCGTGCATCACGCGCTTACACCGATCAAGTTGGGTGTAATTGCGTCGGTTGGGTTTGAGAACTTCATTTGTATCAGCGAACTATGCGCCAATATGGCGCAGGGAGCAGCGGCGGCGGCCGTCGCAGTGCGCAGCCGCAACAGGAAACTGAAGCAGGCAGCTGCAGCTGCAGCCGTTACCGGTTTGTTTGCAGGAATCACTGAGCCAGCACTTTACGGCGTAACAATGAAACTGAAGCGACCGATGCTGGGTGCTTGTTTGGGTGCCGCCGTGGGCGGCCTGTTTGGTGGGTTTGTATCGCTCAAGTGCTTTGGCATTGCGACCCCTGCTGTGGTCAGTATTCTGCAGTATGTAGAAGACGGTCGTTTGGAGAGTTTATTATTTGCCGCGTTGACCATCTTGGTAACTGCGGCAGCAACGTTTGTATTCACTTTGCTCATAGGCTTTGAAGATATTGTGGAAAAGCCTGCTGTACAGAATACAGATGCACCGGTGACGCAGACGCAGATACAGACGCCTCAGAAGCATGGGGCTGTCAATCCGATAACAGTTTACGCTCCGTTGCAAGGCCGGGAGATCGCACTATCAGAGGTGCAGGACGCTACCTTTTCGTCCGAAGTATTGGGCAAGGGCGCAGCGATTATCCCAACCAATGGGGAGGTGCGCGCACCGTTTGATGGAACAGTAACCGCTCTGTTTGAGACAGGTCATGCCATCGGATTAAAAGGCGATAGCGGCATTGAGGTGCTGATTCATGTCGGTATCGATACAGTGAACCTAAAGGGAAAGTTCTTTCATCCGACAATTCAGAATGGGGATATTGTGCATACGGGGGATCTGCTGCTGACCTTTGACCGGCAAGAAATCATCGATGCAGGTTACGATGTAACCACTCCTGTAATTGTCACCAACACGCAAGACTATTCCAAGATCACCGTACCTGAACCAGCGTCTACATGTGGGGAAAATACAATACTTTTAATGGCATATTAACATTGTATTATTATACATAAGCGCGTAAAAACATTACAAGAGAATATTAAAGAGGCGACAATCGGGAAGCGTCTTGTGGCTATCTTGCCAGCATTGTTTGAAAGCACACCGAAAGGTTTATCCCCAGAAATCGTGCGTCGCCTGCCCATAGCAATTCTTAAGGCAACGCCGTACAATTGCATCTTCGATGCTTTGTGGAAGTTTTGTGTCAGGATTTTGTTACGATTTCTTGCAATACATCAAGTATTGCTGCGAAACCGCGCCGCATTTGGACGCAAAATTTACACGCAAATCATTCTTGCTGAATTATGCGGTATTGCCCTAAAGGAAACTGCCGTTTCACCAAACCATTCACCAGTCCTGCAAGGCCCGGAAACGGGGGAAGGCCGCCGGTTTCTCCGGCTCCTTAGTCTTGTATATGTATGCTGCTTCCCTTCTGGTGGCACATGAAGGAGGCGGCATGAACAAAGCCCGCTTTTCGAGCGTTGCATCGAAAAGTGGGCTTCTCTCGGTGCGCCCGGCATGGGCAATAACTTGGTGGTGAAAGTCCACTACAGACTTGGCAGTAGGAACTGTTAGCCGAAGGCAAGGGTGTCCATCGTGAGGTGGAATCTGAAGGAAGCCGGATGTGGAGGCTGCGAAGTGCCGACACAGGCAAACTCTCGGTCTGACGAACAGAAATCGTATATGAGGCAATGCAAAGCGGACGAGTCTGCCTAACAAGACAAAGTCCAATACTGCCCGAACTTTGCACTGTAAATGCGGCAGATATATGGGAGGAAGGTTACACCGTTACCTGGTTGCTCTTCCGGAGCCTAGATAGCGGCTAAACAACTTGACGTATTGATTATATATGAAGGAGTACGAAATACGAAAACTGATAAATTGATTTCTATTACTTTTTTGACAATACTCACAATGACAGCAACGGGATTGTTGTAAATACAAAGCATTTCTATTTCGCACATAGGCGTAAGCGGCTTTTTCATTCAGCTGCACCTCGGCCAGAAAGATGCGGTTCGGCATACCGCGGCCTTGCCGCTGTTCCCACAGCAGATGCCTTTGCGCAAGCTCCTTAAAGCAGGCGATCGCCTTGCGGTAGGAAACTTGCATTTCCCGTGCCAGATCTTCCCGCGTATAGATCACGTAAACCTCACCGTGCCGGTTGACCCAGCCGTTGCGGCGGGACAGCTGGAAGCGGTTGAGCAGGAACGTGTAAGCCACCTTGCTTTCCAGCGACAGGCCGCTGTACTGCGGGTCGGAAAAAAGCCAGCGCGGCATCTGCATGTGGAAATGGGAAATGGCGTCGTTCAGCTTCATCAGTGTGAAAGCCGGGCGTACTTCGGGGTTCTGTTTCATAAGGCAGCGTCTCCTTTGCTGTTGTCATGATTTGGTTTTTCGTCATTACGCATGGTATCGAGTGTGTCCTGTATCGCATCCACCTGCGCATCGGTCAGGCGGATATCCCGTATCCCTGTCGTGTCATACCCGTCCTCGTCCGGGTAAATCAGTGGATAACGCGGCAGTGAGGACAAGTTTCCCCAGCTGGTTTGGGGTTCTGCTTCCGGCGGCCCAGACGGCTGTTCGGATGGTGGCTCCGGTGGCTGCGGAGGTTCAGGCTCTGGCGGCGTATCTTCCGCATCGTCCTCCGACGGCTTCGCCGGGTAATCGGTGATGGACACCGGACGCAGCTGATCAAACGCCGCAAATTCCTCCGGCGTGATCTTGTAAAGCAACATAGGATACTGTCCGCGCAGCAGGACGATGCACTGCGCGTTATCCAGCCGCAGCACCTCATCCGGTTGCATGAGAGCGCGCTGCGTGTTGCTGCGCGTCATAGAATACGGCCGAATATTGTTTTGCAGCGGGGAAAACAACGGCGTCTGCGGGGACTGGTTGTTCGTCACCTGAATGGTCGTCATGCCGCACTTTTCCGAAATAAATTTCGCGCTGGTCGGGTCGTTGACGCCCAGACAGATCGTGGCGTCGCAGCACGCCGCAATTTCTTCCCACTCATGCCGCGGGTACATGTCGGCAAGCTGCGCTACGGACTGGATCAGCACCTGACACTGCATGCCGAAAGAGCGCGTGAACGCGATCGAGCGCTTGAAGTCGCCCAGCTTGCCGATCGACGGGAATTCGTCGAGCAGGAAGTTGACCGGCACCGGCAGCTTGCCGCCCTTCTCGCGCCGGGCGTATGCCTCCAAACGCGAAAACAGCATTGCGAAGAATAGCGAGGACAAGAACGCATATCCCGGAAGTACAAAGGCAAACGGATATGCTCTGATGTGCGCTTGCACAACATGCGGAACACGGTCTCGACCAGATGATTGTCGATATAGCCCGGGCTTACCACGTTGAGTCCGCAGCGGGCAAGGTAACCTACAGACGAATCCATGACCTGCCGCAGCGCAGCAGCGATTTTGGCATAGCTTACCTCACCGGACACCATAGAGGGTTCATACCGATAGGCAATATAAAACCGTGTAGTGAATGCCCGGTACCGCACCAGCTGGTTGACCTCGTTGATGTTGTCTTCAATGCAGGTGCGGCACAAAGCACCCCCCTCGGATTGCAGGAATCCCTCCATGCGTCTTGTGTACTGTTCGACGTCTACCGGCTGGGAAAGGCAGAGGATCTGCAAATTGTCCGGCGCAATGCGCAGCCATGCGGCAAGGCTGCTGATGATGCGGATTCGCTCTGCGGTGCTTTGCAGAAAATAGTTTGTCGGCAGCACCTCAAACAACGCCGCATACCCGCCGTCTCGCGTTCGCACAACGCCATATTTGATATCCGCAATGGGCAGGCTGCCCTGCAGGTCGTCATTTGCGGGCGCAATGGTTTCGCTTGCGCCCACTTGATCCCCGAAGATGATTTTTTTGATGTCCACGTTTGATCGAGCCTCCTTTATTGATGGCGATGCGCCGGCATCTGCGCCAACGCACATAGGTACATAAAAACCGGGATAAGGATTCATCCCGGATGCCGATCAGGCCGAAGCCGCAGACCGGCACAAGCAGACACAGCGACAAAATTAGCTTGACCGTGACGGAAAACGGCGTGTAGTGCGCAATCAGGCTGCACAGACCGAATGTCGGTAATGCCAAAACGGCAGCTTCAATGCAGTTGCGCAGTTCAAACAGACCGAGCACACGGCCTGCATCGGTGAAATTGACCGGGATAAAGTAGATATCTTCATTCTGCATATTCATCACTCCTCTTTGTCCGGCTCCAATAAACGCGACCGCTGATTGATAAAATCATTCAGATATTCTACCGTTCTATCTGCCCTGTCGCGAAGGATACTTTCAAAAGCATCCGCTATGATTTGATAGGTATGATTGGAGCATCTTCGTTTTCGCAGTTCTATTTCACTCAAATGGCGAAAATCAATACCGGCATATCGGCCTAACTCTTTAAGTGAAATCCCATACTTTTGTCGCAGAACACGAAGCCGGCAGATATATCCGTCGGAATACACTTCCATCCGTTCACCTCCACTCCAACTATCCCAGCACCCAGAACGGGCCACCGGCCGCCGCGCCCTTGTTGCACTCAGCCAGAAAAATGCTCAGATCCCACTCTTTCTGACTGCGTTCATAACTGGCGCAGTCCGCAACAAGAATCTTTCCGCTGTCCGTGATACCACGCAGCACAATAAAATGACCACCACGGGTAAAGTGTCCGGCCGACATGATCGCGATGACCAGCTTTCCTTCCTGCAGCGCCTTGACCAGTTCGGTTTTGCTCTGACCAATGCCGCGGCACGGCACGCCGTAACGCGCCGCGCCATCAGGAATGAGGCTATGGTAGCTGCCGCTGCCCTCGCAGCGGTGGCCGGTTTTGACGGACCAGTCGCAGATCTCCGGCGGCAGGACGGTTTTATTGGTCAGCGTAGACACACAGATTGCCAGTGAAGTCGGGCCGCAGCCCGCGCCTGCGATCGTATTGGTCTTGCCGTACATCAAGCTACCCCAGCGGGAATCGTATTGGCTGAAATACACAACGTCCTTGGAGTTGCCGCGGCCGGTGAACACAATGTCCGAAAAGTCCATGCCTGCGGTATTGTCAGACGAACCGCTCGGCGCACTGTATTCTGCATCCGCGATGGTGTTTTGGATCACCTCCGCCCACATGCGCTGCATCTCGTCAAAGCCCAGCTTGTCCATCAGCTCGGTAGGGGTCATGTCCGAAATCACCAGAACATATCCTTCAAAGTTTCCCTCGCTGTCATACTTGGCCTTTAATTCATATTTCAGCTTGGCCTGCATGGTCTGCACGATCTTGTCCTCATCGATCAGCATGACGTCCTGCTCGCTGTAAACCGAGGTGATGGCGATCATCCAATAGTCATTGGTGTTGCCGAGGTTTTTCTCGATCGAGATAAAGCCCAGGTTTTCCGGCAACAGATCTACAAACAGGTTGATCGCCTTGTCCTCGAGCGACCGCTGGTCTTTCCATGTGACCGTGAGCTGCTCTGCCTGCGCCGTCATCTCCTGAATATCCGCCGAGGACGCGCTGGGCGAGCCAAACAGGTTGCACGGTATGGACAGCAGCATGAGCAGCGGCAGGCCGAGACAGATGAGCAGCGCGATGCCTGCCCCTTTCAGCAGGCTCGGTGCTACCTCTGCCACAGCAGCTGCGGCGGCGCCATACGGACCGCCGGACAGCGCGCCTTTTGCGATATTCGCCGCGGCGGCGGCAACACGGCCAGCGTTACTTCTTTTTTCTTCGTTTATGATGTTTTCCTCCTTCCTGCGGGGTCACCTTGTTATTCAGCGGCTGTGCGCTGCGGCGCAGCCTGCGCGTCTTGTCAGCAATCTGCGGCCGTCCGACCATATCCGGCGTACGGATACTGGACGGCACATTGCTTTGTACCGTGGTGGTCTGCTGTATTTCGCTATGCTCACGCTGCGACGGCGAAACAGCAGTACGCCGATCCGGTGCGGGTGTTGCCGGGGAAACCGCAGGTCGGCTGCCTCCTTCGGCCGATGCAGGCGATACCGCCGGCGTGACTGGCATTGGTGCCCTTGCCGTAGGCGACGGCGGCTGCACTGCTGCTTGCGGTACGGTCTGTACCGCTGTGCGCGGTGTCGGTTGTCCAGATATCGATGCAGCGGTCTGTGGCTGCTGCACGACCGGCGTCACACGAAGAGAGCCGACATCTGCACTTGGCATTTGCCTTGCCTGCTGCGCTGCCTGTTGTACCGGCGGCGCAGGCGGCATCATGCGGCTCGGCGGCGATACGGCCGAACCGGTAGAACCAGCCGGAGCGGTCCGGTTGGGTTGGACGGCAGACGCAGTATGTCCCTGCGCGGCGGTGGCAGCTGCTACGGCAGCTGTTGGAACAACGCTGGACGAATGTCCTGCCGATTCTGTCGGAGACACCTGCGGGCGTTCCGGCGCATTCTGCTCTGTATATCCTGTGCGCATCTCGGACAAATTGCTTTCGCTGTGCAAAAGTGTCTGTACATGCGGCGGGGATACAGGACTCACTGGTGTCACGCGAGCTGGGCGCGACGTGGTCGGCTGTACGGACTGGTGCGCGCTGGGCGTCCCTGAAACAGATTGCTGCGGTGCGCCAGAGGTTTCCGTGTTGCTTGGGAATACCTGTTCGGGTATGTGCGGCACGGCAGCGGCAGGCTGTACCGGTGTGACGGACAGTCCGGGTGCGGTATCCGCTCGATGCATCGGCATGACCGGCGCATGGGTGCCTATTTCCGTCTGCGGTGTACTCATCCGTCCGAAATCCGCGGGCAGCGGCGGAAGCGCTGGAGACACAGGTGAAACCATCATCCGGCTTACTGCATTTGCTTCAGATACACTCTGGTTCTGACTGCGGATGCTGCTGACTGAGCTGCCGTCCTCCCAATCGTCTGCGTCAACTGAAATGGCCTGACTGACCTGCCGGATCGAAGCCGGATCACCAGCCCCATGCCGGTTGCGGAACGAAGTCAAGTCGCTCATCGCCCTTGCGCCCGAACCGGCAACATGGATGGCCGCTCCGGCAACGCCTGCCGCGCTTGCGGCAGCGCCGCCCTGTGCAGATGCTCCAACTGTTCCACCGGATTGGCTGCCCTGCTTGCCACCGTGCTGCATGAAAGACCCAGATGCCGGCGGCGCAGGGCTGCCATGCCCGGCGGATGGCATACCTTGCGCCGCGGTGCGTGTGACCATTTGCGCAATACTGCGCAGCGTCATAGCGGTAAGCATCCCCGGGAAACGCGTACCCAGTGGATCGCCGGTCAGGGCCGGATTGAGGCCGATGCGCAAAATAATGCCGTCCATCTTTTTTGCCATGCGGACAATGCCAACGACCAGCATCATCCACGGGATAATGGCCGTGCCGTTCGGTGCATTGGACATTGCGCTGATCAGCAGCTTGACAAACACCAGATTGAATACCATCAGTGCGCACATGGACGCAAACATCCGGAGCCAGCCGCGAAAAATCTCTGCGGTGGATTTGGAGCCGCCCATGGCAAATGCCAACGCCGGACATCATAGACCGCATTGCCTGAAAGACCAGGTTGCCGATCAGCAGCGCCCAGCCCACCGCGAAAAAGATGGTGCCGATATCTTTTACCACCGGCACACGATCCGCAAAATAGGTTAGATCTGTGTGGAACAAATCCATCAGCTGCTCCAGCAGGTATTCCACTATCTCATACCAGAGCGACGCGAGTCACTCAAACAGTGCTTTTATCAGTTTTTCAAGAATTTTAGGCTGCCTCCCTTCGAAAATGGCAAAAGAAAAGCACCGTATTGTGAAAAATACGATGCTGTAATGTAAAAAGGATGTTTTCTTGCCGAAACGTCCTTTTCCTGTTCATCTATTCTGTTTTATTGGCACAATATCATAACAGTGCGCTATAGTCCCGCCGTGCGTACAGTATCCTGCGGATCTGCACCGTATCATCGACGACAACGAAGAACACCAGATAGTTCTCCACCAACAAATACCGGTATCCCTTTGCTGCGAGTGCAAGATCACGTGGATGCGGACAGCGTTCCGGCATTTGAGAAAGGCCTAAAATGCGCTCCACCAGTAAATCATAATACCGAAGCGCGATATCCGGCGATAAGGTGTTCAGATAAGAAACGACTTCCTGCAGGTCCTTCTTCGCCGTGGGATAGATCCGTATTTTATACTTTTCCATGGATGCTCTCCCGCAGCGCATCTGCAACTTGCAAAAAGTCTTCCCCTCCCGCACCGGAAGCGATTTCCTGCTCCGCTACGGCAAGTTTGCCATAAAGGTCGATCAAACCCTGTTGACGTTCATATTCCTCCATGCTGATCACGACCATATCACCGGTTCCGTTGCGTGTGATGAAAACAGGTTCCTGCGTCTGATGGCAAAAATCCGAGATTTCGTTAGCACTATTCCTTAAATCCGAAATGGGACGAATGCTCGGCATCACTAACACCTCCACTGTGTTTTTCCACCTCCATTGTAGCAAAATAATGTGTAAATTTCAATGCAAATTATGTGTATCTTTTATTCTGGCGTTGCCAGACCGTCGAACAGCGGGCGGACGTAAGCGATAAACGCGCCATACCGTTACCATTGCATATATGGCGAAATAATGATAGAATAATAATAGAATTCATGGAGGTGACTGACATGAAAATCAAATCATCTACCGTCCTTCGTAACGATTATAATACGATCTCCGCACTTGCGCACGAGAGTCAGGAGCCGATTTATATCACCAAAAACGGAGAGGGTGATATCGTCCTAATGAGCGTAGACGCTTTTGAAAACCGGGAACAGGTATTGCAGCACCGTGCGGCGATACTGGAAGCAGAGTTCTCGCGCTTGAATGGCGAGCCCACCTATTCGGTAGACGAAATCCGCCGCAAGCTGAAGGGGAAGTACGACAATGCCTGATGCCTATCGCTTGGAAATTCTGACACCGGCATGGCAGGACATTGACCGGATCTCTGATCTGCACCTTCTCCTTGTCGGTCCGCAATCCGCAGAGAAAATTACGGATAAGTTATTGGATACCATTGCTCTGCTTGCCTCACAACCCTATATGGGTGCATTGCACCCGGATACGTTTCTGGCGCAACGGGAATATCGTAAAATCATTTGCGGCAATTATGTATGCGTTTATAAGGTGATCGGAACGACCGTATATGTGTATCGCATCGTAGACGGACGAACCGACTACCCGAAACTGCTGCGCTGACCCTTATTCCAGCGTTGCCAGACCGTCGAACAGCGGGCGGACGTACGCGATGAACGCACCGATGCCGTTGATAATGACCCATGCGAGCCAAATTCGTTTAAGCCAATCCCACGCCTGATCAGCCTTGGGCTGTGCGCCGCTCATTTTAGCGCCGATGACTGCAATCGCACTCATCAGGCCGGCAAGGACGGTAGAAATGGCGGCCAGTTTGGAATAAACGTCCTTGATAATACGGTTTGCGGCCGTCCACATATCCTCTACGGCGAATGCCTGTGGGATGATGACCGCCCCAAGGATCAATAGCACCAGCGCGATGCGGTAAAATAGAAAGGCGCGTGCCATCCAGTCTCGGTAGACACGCGCCGTTTGCAGTTTATTTTGGTTCAATGATAGTTCCTCCTTGTCGTCTTGATAATCTTGACAAGACGGCGTAGGATGCATATAATGAAAATACAAGGGGAACGCTGTTACAGCAGTCAGCCCCTACTCAAAGTTCAACAAATGTTGACCGTTCGGGTGCAGCCGAGCGGTCAACGCGCTTTTATAAGTAAAATATGAAGCAGTAAGATTGCCCATATCACAATTCTTGCGAATCGTCTCATAAAGCATCACCCCCTTTATAGGGAGTGGGCTGACCGCCATATGTAACAGCGTTCCTGTGCTCAGTATATCACATACGCCGCTTATCGTCTACGTGTACCGCCCTTTGAGGCGGCTTTTTTGTTACTCTGCTCGGTTTGCCGCACTGATGATCTCCTGATACGCCCAATGCGAAGCAGGCACATCTGTGAATTGGGTGACGATGGCCTGCACACGCAGCGAACGGCTGGTCACGCGGTTGATGAGTTTTGCCGCCTCTGCACGGGTGATGGAGTAGTTCGGGCGAAATGTACCATCCGGATAACCGTTGATCCAGCCATGCAGCTGGCCGTATGCCACCGCATCATGCGTTTCCCCGGCTGTTGCTACATCAGGGAAAGCAATCGTGCCGGATGCAACATTTGGCGAACCGCTCAGGCGGTACAGCCAGACGGACAGCTCCGCGCGGGAAATCGCAGCATTCGGCCGGAAGTATGAGGCCTTTTCAATTCCTGCATCGTAAAACGCGTTGACCGCATTGGTGTACCAACTGCCGGTCGGCACATCCGCTGCGCCGCAGCTGGGATACACCGTAAGGTCGGAATAGTTGGTCAAACGGGACAGCATCACAGCCGCTTCCGCGCGGGTCAGGGTGTTTTCCGGGCAAAAGCGATTGTTGCCCATGCCCTCGAAATAGGGTGCGGTAATGCCGCTCAGCAGATACAGCTTATCACTGCCCGCCCATACGGCATAGGCGCTCAGCTGGACATCATCCCAGATGCCGCTCACCGTAACCTTGAGGATACCGCTATCGGATAGCGACATGGAATAGGTCTTGCTGCCCACCTTGATGGTTTTGGAGTCCGCGGTAGCAGTTGCCTGCTGGCTGCCCACGCGCAGCGTCACCGTGCTGAGCTGATAACCGGACTGCGGGGTGACGGTATATGTCACCGAGCCACCATTGTTCACGCCTGTTCTGGAAACCGATACGGTACAGTTCTGCGTCTTGCCGATGGTGACAGAATGATCGTAGGTCATCAGCTTGGAGGCAGTGGCGGATACCTTGACCGGGGCATAAACATCATCCACATACAGGATGACATCGGCGCCGCTTTGCTGCAGCTTGTAGTCTATACCGTCCACAGTGATCTCGTCCTCGTCTGCATCCACCGTACGGCTGGTGCCGTCCACGGCAAGCGTGATACGGCTGAGGCGGTAGTTTGCCTCGGCGGAAATGGTAAAGCGGACATCCGTGCCCTTACTCACAGTGCTGCCGCAATCCTTATCAATATCCACGCCTGTGCCTTCCGACACGGTGACCGTGATATGATCTTCATCCAGCTCGGAAACAAAGTACACCTGCAGATCGGTTTGTACATCAGCCAGTCGCAGCGTCACGCGGTCGTCCTGCCGGCTGATGCGGTACACCTTTCCGGCGAGCCAGATGCGTTCTTCGGAAACATAGCCGGTTGCGGACTGGGTGCCGTTCTCCAGCCGAATCTCGGTGATTTCATAGCCGCGCTCAGCATCCGCGATGATGTTTGCATCGTTCCCGCGCCGCACCTCGACGCGGCTGCTGACCGGATCGACACCTTTATCACCGCTGACGCGGACGACCAGCGGCAGCTCGCCCGGCTTGCCGTTGCTGAAAAAGTGGATACCGAGGCTTTCTTCTACGGTCAGCGTCATCGTGACTTTGCCGTCCGTCACGGCAAACGGATAGGTTTTCTCGCCTACCTGAACAGCACCATCGGCTAGATCAGCCGTGTTTGCCAGACCGGCATCGGTGCGCGTTACCTGCACACGGGTGATTGCAGCGTCCCCGGATGGCGCTGCGGTAATCGTAACTGCCTTGCCGATGCCGTATGTCCCGCCGCCGCTGACGTCAATGCCGCTGTCCGCGGTCACGGCAACCTTGCAGGAAGCTGCTTCGGCAGCTGCGGACAGCGTAAGATCGCCGGTGCAGTTGCCCGGCACAGTCACTGTAGCAGTGCGTCCCACATATTTCAACGGCAGCACAATACCACCCACGATAAGCTGCGTCGGCATTTCCGCTGTGTTGATCACTGCACTGGCTGATGCATCGCCATAAGAGGCATGAAGGGCCGTAATGCGGTAACCGTCCAGCGGCGCAAAGGAAACATCCCTTGCCACGCCGATTTCCCACACGTTGATGCCTACTTCACTGGATGTATAACCCGTGCCGCTCTGTACTTCAACGCGGTGTGTACCGCTCGCCGCATATGACTGCGGCAATAAAGTTGCTGCCCGCAGCCACAAAACCAGCAGCAAAATGGGAAAGCGTAATTTTTTCGTCGTCATGTTTTCGCTCCTTTCTCCGAACGAAAAAGCCGGTATGACAGGAAATCATACCGGCCTATGCCGTTTATTCGGTTTCGCTTGCAATCAGGGCAGCGGCGGTCTGATCGAAGACTTCCGAGCCCTCGTCCGTCTGCACATCCACCAGCGCGCGCCACAGGCGATCCACTCGGGCAACACCGTTGCCCAGATCGGTGTAGCAGACGATCTGCTCCATACCGACCGCATCATTGTCCAGAAGCAGATGCACGACAAAGCGTTTTTCACTCAGCTTCATCGGCTGGGTGTACTGGATGCGATCAAATTCGCTCGCATCCGCCCAGTGATACAGCTCACTTTCCGCCAGCTCACGCACCGTGCCATATTCGCCCAGCTGCACCGCCGAGCTGTTCAGCACCAGCTCCGTGCTGACCGATGTGAGCTGATCCGTGCCGGCAGTCGGCTCCTCGCCCGTATCAAGTGCGTACAAGGCGGCCGAACCACCTGACGCGAATTCCACGTCACGCCGTACCAGCGGCACTTCCAGTACCTCATCTGTCTGGGCATCGTTCCATTCCTCCAAATTTGTCTGTTTCATCTGTACAAATGCTGTCGTGTCCGTGTCGGGCACCTCCATTTTGGGATTATCGTCCGCGCAGCCTGCCGGCAGAAGCAGCGCCCCTGTCAGGCAGACGGCGATCAAGCCGCGGAATTTCATCATATCACGCCTCCTAACGCATTTCCTGTCCGATTACGCAGAACCGATAGGCCGGTTCGTTCGCTATACAGGTGAGCATGGTGATCTGATTGCCGGCAGTGGGATTGAGCACATCGGTATCCGTTGCAAGGATACGGCCGGCAAAGGTGACCCGGTACGTGCGCGTGCCGAGCGAAGTCTTATAGGTGACCACATCGCCGACCTGTACATACTTGAGGTTACCAAAATACGGCCACGAACCGCGGTTATGGCCACACAGTGCGACATTGCCGTTCCAGACGCTTGTCCCGTCCACATGTCCGGCGCCTTTCTGCATGCTTTCGTATGTCGCGCCGGGGTAAACATAAGCAAAAATGCTGCGGTTGCCGATGGATACCGCGCCGAAATGCCCGTTTGTGGTGACGAGCCGGCGCTGCTCGGTGTAGCCGCCGTTCATGCCCTCCAGCCGATTGAATGACAACCCTTCCAGACCGTTCAAGGTTTCATCCGTGGCGATCTGCTTTTCCACCGCGCTGCCCCACGGGTCGATATACGACCCGACCGGAATGATGGGCGACCCGGTGCGCGGCGTGGTCTGACCTGAATTCGTGTCCATACTGTCTGACGGCACAACGATCGTGCCGCCGCCTGAATCGTCCTTGTTGTCCAGATCAAGCGCGTGGTTACTGGACGTTGGGGTGTAAAAGTAGTTGTCATAGAGGTTTGCATCATAGCGATACTCGAGCGCCGAGGCAAGCGGCGGACTAAGTGCCAGCAGACAGCAGGCTAGTGCGCCTCTGACGGCGCGTTTAATGGTGTTTTTCATCACATTCATCTCCTTTTTGCATAAAAATCCCCGTCTTTGAGGGATAAACCACACGAAGCGGTTCTCTTGACAAAGACGGGGGGTATGTTATAATAATGATAAAGAAGGGCGCTGCATAGCGGTTGACCCTTTAAGTCAGCATTTTATTGCTAACCGCTTGGTGCCAGCCGAGCGGTTAGCGCACTTTTATGAGGAAAATATGTAGCAACAAGATTGCCCATATCAAAATTCTTACGAACTTCTTCATAAAGCATCACTCCTTTCGCAAGGAGTGGCCAACCGCTGTTTTGCAGCGCCCGGACAACAAAGTTGTCCACGCAAATTATAGCATACAAGATGTTTGCCGTCAATTTAAGCCGCCTACTGGCGGCTTTTGTCATATCTGCACCTGAAATGCGTAATCGCTGCCCACGAACGACTCCACCACATGGTGCTGGCCTTCGCCGCCGGTCTCGATGGCGATATCCCGGCCGACCAGCCGTTTGGCGAGCCGTCGACGCAGGATAACCGTGTATTCGGTTTCCTCATGCCCCTGCAGCGCAGACAGCCGCAGTTTGGGTGTGCGCACCCGCACATACTGGCGGCTCACCACGTCATGGATGCGGCGCTCTTCGTTGTAGACGTAAACACGGGCAATGTGCCAGCGGATATACCGCCAGATCAGCAGCAGAATGAGCAAGAGCAAAAGTCCGATCGCGATTGCAAGCTGTGATACCGTAATGTCCGGGTTCAGTCCTGGCAGCACAGGAATCTTACTGCCCGTGTACGTCACGGTATAGATCACACTTCCTACTCCGGTTTTTTCGACATCACCCTTGTAGACCGCTGTTGCCTGATAGCCGTCCGCCACCTGACGGCTGGTGTAGGTCGTCCTGCTGTACGTCGCCGTGGCTGTCCACGAAGCAGGAACGTCCGAATCCTCCACGTTGGCGGTCTCAGACCAGCTCAGACCCGTCAGCGGCAAGGTCAGTCCGTCCGATTGCACGCTTTCCGGCACAAGACTGCGGTCATTGTAGGCCAGCTGATAGGTTTTTGTAACCGTATGCGGGTGGCTATCCGTGACCGTGCTGTACCCGGTTGCTTCCACCTTGATGCTCTGCACATCCAGCAGCAGTTCACCGGTGTAACCGTCCTTGCTGTACGCCCGGGTTGCCGGGAACTGGTCGATCACATCCGCAAGCTCACTGGACGGCGCTTCCACCGTGACCGTTTCCTCCACCTGCTGTGTGTCCGTCGTTTCCTGATCGGATTTATCCATACGCTGATAGCGGTACCAGTAGCCGTCCTGCGAGAACGGTTCCTCACGCAGCAAGGACGGATCGATCTCTGGTGACAGCTCGAATGTCTTGGTGAGGGTCGGCACGCCGTTGATCTCAACCATCTCGGTGCTGATCGGTTCAAAACGGACTGGGTCACCTTCGAGCAGTACCTGTTCGCTACCTTGTGTAGCGCCCGCCGCGCTGAAAAGCAGCGCGGCGAGCACAGGGGTAATGATCCACCGGATCTTTTTCCTGTTCAGCATATGTGATAACACTTCCTCTGCCATCAAAGCGTAGGATTTCGCCGCCGGACAGTCCGGTGCATAGTCCAGTAGGCTCTCACCATAGGCCGAATGCTCCGCTACGCGGGTGGAGTAGTCAATCGGCTGTGTGAATACATGGATCTGTGTGCCGTAGTCCTCTTCGATTTGTTCTTTCACTGCTTTAGCCAACAGTGTACGTCCTTTATACATGGTCAACAGCAAACCGCATACTGAAAGGCTAGGTTGATAGGTTGTCCTCACCCGGCGCACCAGTTCCAACGTGTCCGGCAAGCCCTCTGCGTCCAGATAATGCGCCTGCACCGGGATAATGACTTCATCTGATGCCGCTAACGCATTGATCATCTGCAAATCAGGATGCGGACTGCAATCGATCAATATGTAATCATACTGCGGACGAAGCATATCTACGATGGTTTTCAGCACATAGACTGGTTGGATATCGTCCTGCTCGCTGAACATGGACGCCGTTGCCTGCATAACAGACAAGCGTGTTGCTACGCCACTGAGTTTCTGATTTGCAGGAATTAGGTTGAGGGAATGCTGCTGTAAAATCGCATTGGCAAGACTTTCGGTCAACAATTCCGGACTGTCCATTGCCTGACACATCAGTGTGGCAAGTGTCACTCTACAATCAGAGGGGGACACTCCCATCGCTTTGGTAAGAGATGCTTGACTGTCGTTGTCGATCAGCAGCACCCTTTTCTCTTTGTTGGCAATCGCCGCTCCGAGATTAAAGGCGGTTGTTGTTTTCCCTGTTCCACCTTTTGCATTTACAATACTAATAACTTCACTCAAAATTGATACTCTCCCTATTATGTATACTCATTCATATGTGCAGCAGGATTTTTTGGAAATTTATGTATCGTGCATATTTGTGTAAAATAAGCACGAACCCTGTATGTTTTTACAATATTATAATGTAGTTATGATAGCTTTTTTCAGCAGGGAAATTGTCACTTTTCGAGCGTTACCTGCCATAAACTATTCACATAATCCCAGTCTGCCTTTTAAGCAGGGTGTCCGGGGTTCGAATCCCCGCTGGGTCACCAAAAAGTCTGTACAATCACGAGGATTGTACAGACTTTTTTCATATTTTAACGTATCAAAACCTTCCCCCAAAAGTAATACAATAAAGGGCTTGCTGTCTGTGTTTTACAGACAGCAAGCCCTTTCACTTTATCTTGATATCGCATGCACCAATCCGTGATGGCAACAGCTTCGGCAACTGCACTCATGGCTTGACAGTCAAATATAGAAACGGCTAACCCCGCTCCGGCAAGCTGCGGTATACAATACACGGGCGGCCACCGGTACTGTAATTCATTTCGCTTTCGACGATATGCTGTTCGGACAGGTAATTCATGTAGCGGCGCACCGTCACAACCGATAGACCCACTTGCGACGCAATATCCTCACTGGTATGCTTTTCTTCGGGTTTAGAGCGGAGATAGCGTTCGATCCGCTCGAGCGTTTGGGCTTGCAGCCCTTTGGGCGGTGCAGAAGCAGATGCAGCAAGGTTACCATGCGCATCGGAAAACAGCGCGCGATCCAGCAAACTCTGATCAATGGTGCCGTTGTGTATTGCCTCGCGTCGCTGACAAAAGTGCTCCAGCGCCAGTTGAAAGCGTTCATAGGCAAAGGGCTTTACCAAATAGTCGATTATCCCCAACCGCATCATTGTCTGAACCGTTTCCGCGTCGTTTGCGGAAGTCACCATGATCACATCCGCATTCACACCTATCACACGGAGGATGTGCAGCAGCTCTGATCCGTTCATCTGCGGCATGAAAACATCCAGCACAATCAGATCAACCGCATGATTCTGCAAATAAACCAGCGCAGGGTTGGCGGAAGAAAACGTTTTTACGACAGTAAAACGGGGATCCAGATCGATATAGCGTGCATTCAGGCGGGTGATAATCGGATCATCCTCAATAATGACAGCGGTATACATAATGCCTCCTGCTCTTTCTAATACGGGTCGCTGACGGTGATGATAAACGATGTTCCGACCCCGGGTTCGGATTCGACCCGGATGGCGCCATGATAGGATGAAACCATATCCTGTACCAGAGACAAGCCCGTGCCATGCCCCTCCCCCTTGGTGGAATACCCCCGCTCAAAGATGCGCTGAACCATTTCATGCGGCATGCCGGGGCCCGTATCATCCACGCTGATCAACAGACCGTGCTCACCATCCTGGATGCTGACTGTGACCTCGCGAGGAGCGTACTGCGGCACATTCCGCAGTGCATCAAATGCATTTTCGGTCAGGTTCCCAATGACAGTCACCAGTCCCCCGGCCGGCATATACCGGTTATCAACGCCGAGATGGCTGGACGGCGTGATCACAAACCGGATGCCAAGTTCCGCTGCGCGGTAGGCTTTACCGATTAAAAGCGCAGCGATGGACGGCTCATGGATACGGTCCGAAATAAAGCTGATGGACTGTGCGCGCGTTTGCGTGATTTGCAGGACATAGTCCTCGGCTTGCTTGATTTCACCGAGCTGCAGCAGGCCAAGGATCACATGCAGCTTATTGGTGAATTCATGCGTATAGGAGCGCAGTGCTTCCAGAATGTGACGCACACCGGTCAGATCCTGTGCCAATTGGATGACCTCGGTACGGTTGCGGAAAATCGCCACTGCGCCCTCGATCTTCCCATTGCGCCAAAGCGGAATACGGTCCGAGAGGATGGCAACATGTTTGATTGATTCCAGACTGACGTTATATTCCGGACAACCGGTCTGCATGACGCGCGCGATGGTAGAACGGGGATAGAATGTGCTAAGCGGTTTGCCAAGTGCGTCCTGCTGTGTTGTCTTTAGCATGTCGGCAGCAACCTGATTGAGATATGTAATGCATCCGGTCAGGTCAATGGCAAGAAGCCCTTCATCCAGCGCGTTCAGGATATCACTGCGTTGCAGAAACAGACGGCGGAAGGCATCCGGTTCATAGCCGAGCAGTTCCTGCTTGATGTGTCTGGTCAGACGCAGGCTGAGAAGGTTGCCGAGCATCAGCGCAGCGATGGCGATCAGCAAATGCACCGTGAGCGTGCTCAACACGGTTTGATGAATGGATCGGATATAGATTGCCGCCATGGTAAAGCCGCTCACTTGGCCGCTGTTATCATAAATTGCAGCGTATGCACACCGATCCGCATTGGCGGGCGCTTCATGGTTATACAGCAGCGTTGTCCCACCCGATTGAAAATAGGACAGAACATCCTCGCTCAATGCGGGCACTCCGGCCAGTTCACTTGAGTTCGAGTCAAGGTCATAAAACGCGATGGGAGTACCCGAGGCATCATACACCGCGAAAACATCAATGTTAGGAACTTCGCGCACCGTATGCTCGACATATTCCTGCAGCCGCTCCGAATGATTGTCTTCCATCAGCAAGGATGTGCCTGCCGCCACCTGCACCGCACTCAAAAGTACCTGATCGCGCACTTTGGCATCCTGCTTCAGACTGATCCACAGACTGGCGCAGAAGGCCAGCAACAGGGTAACACAGATACAGACCACCAAAATCTTTCGGATTTGCCCATATAATTGCAACGACGGAGTGTTGTTTTTTTTCAACATCCTCTCTCCCTTATCGTTTTCTATCGTTTTTTCCTATCATAAC
The DNA here is from genome assembly GCF_944380975.1 of uncultured Agathobaculum sp. Taxonomy (GTDB): domain Bacteria; phylum Bacillota; class Clostridia; order Oscillospirales; family Butyricicoccaceae; genus Agathobaculum. Next base: position 38,604 of record NZ_CALWJK010000009.1, read on the forward strand.
ATAATTGGCGAAACGCATCAAATTAAATCCAACGCAAACGACAGAAACCGGCATTTTGCGCATTTTATTTTTTTTACTTTCGTAAGGGAACGATTTCACATTTCTGTCGCTATAATAGGTCACAAAGTTCAAAAACAAAAAGGGGGGATACCTGTTGGAGGCAATCAAAGCGGAACTCAATGCGCAGCTGCAAACACATACGGCGTTTGAGATCCCGCTGTTCGGCGGAATACCGGTACCCGAATCCGCAGTCGTTACATGGGCGATCATGCTTGTGCTCACGCTTGTGGCGATCTGGCTTACGCATGGGATGCGCAAAAAGCCCGGACGACGGCAGATGGCGGCAGAGATGCTGGTTGGCTTTATCAACAACTTTTGCCACGATTCGCTCGGTGATGCCCACTGGCGCACGTTCGCACCGTATCTGGGTACGGTCGGCCTGTATCTGGCTCTGGCCAATGTGTCCGGCCTGTTTGGCGTAGCACCGCCGACCAAGGATCTGAACGTCACAGCCGGTTTGGCGCTGATGAGCGCGGTGCTGATCTACGGCGCGCAATTCCGTTATCACGGACTGGGCGGCGGTCTGAAAAAATTTGGTGAGCCGGTGGCCATTGTGGCGCCGCTCAACATTATGGAAATCGGCATCCGTCCATTGTCGCTTTGTATGCGTCTGTTCGGCAACATTTTCGCGGGCTTTGTCATCATGGAGCTCATTAAACTGGCCGTTCCGGCCATCGTACCGATTCCGTTCAGCCTGTATTTTGACGTGTTTGACGGCATGATTCAGGCGATCGTGTTTGTCTTTTTGACAACGCTGTTCCTTGCGGAATCAATTGAGTAAGCAACTTTTAACAACAAAAATTAGGAGGAAATAAAAATGGGTATTGCAATTGGCGCGGGCATCGCGGTTCTGACTGGTATTGGCGCAGGCATTGGCATTGGTTTTGCTACGGGCAAGTCTTCTGAGGCAATCGCACGGCAGCCGGAATCCGCTGGTCAGATCAGCAAGAATCTGATTCTCGGCTGTGCGCTGGCTGAGGCGACTGCGATTTACGGCTTCCTGATCGGTATCCTGCTCATCTTCATGGGCTGATCGGGGGCGCTATCGAATGATCCTGAATCTGAACGCTCAAATTATATGGGTATTCGTCAATCTGCTGGTTCTGTTCCTGCTGATGAAGAAGTTCCTGTTCGGTCCGGTCACCAAAATGCTGGACGAGCGGGCGCAGGGCGTGTCTGATACGATCGACCAGGCAGAAAGCCGTCTGGCCGATGCCGAACAGAGCAAGGCCGAATCCGACCGGCAGCTGGCGCAGGCCCAAGACGAAGCAGCTCGCATCATTGCCGCTGCCAAGCAACGCGGAGAGCGCGAATATGCGCGTCGCATTGCCGAGGCCGAGCAGGTCGTCCAACGGCTTAATGCACAGGCTGCGCAACAGCGGGAGGCCGACCGCGCTGCCATGCTGGCGGATGCCAAAAAGCAGATCGCGGCGCTGGTGCTGCTGACGACAGCCAAGGTTTCCCAATGCCGTCTGGATGGGGATACCGACCGCAGCATGCTGGATTCCTTCCTGCAGGAGGAAGCGGGTGACGCATTATGAGCACGGTGGCGGCCCGCTATGCGGCTGCGCTGCGGGAGTCCGGCTGTACGCTGGAGGAACTGCGGCGAACCGCAGACTATCTGACCGACCTCGCGCCGCTGTGGGAAGCGTTGTGCAGCCCGGCGGTGGAAGCCCGGGAAAAGCATGCCGTACTCGACCGGCTCCCGGACTTTACCGAACACGACAAACTGCTGCATTTTTATAAACTGCTGGCGGAAAAAGGCCGGATGGAATTGCTTCCTGAAATTGTGGACGCATATCGCCGGTTGGAGCTGCGTGCAAACAAGGAAGGCCTGTGTACGCTGCGCTGTGCCCGTGAACTGGACGATGAACAGCTGGGAGAGTTGGCGCGTTTGCTGTGCCGCAGACACGGCTATCAGGCCATGACGATGGAAATTGTCATCGACCCGTCGGTGCTGGGCGGTTTTGTCGCCGAACTGGACGGTGTTACCTATGATAAGAGTGTAGGCGGGCATCTTCATGCACTGGCACAAAGCCTGCAAAAGGGGTGAAAATTGTTGAACCATTCTGATGAAATTATATCCATTCTCCGTGAGGAGATTGAACAATATGATAACCGCACGCGCCGGGATGAAACCGGCACGGTGCTCGAAATCGGTGACGGCATTGCGACTGTTTACGGTCTGGGCCGCGCAGTATATGGCGAGCTGGTGGAATTTGAAACCGGAGTGCGCGGCATCGTGCTCGGCCTGGAGCGCGACAGCGTAGGCGTTGTTCTTCTTGGCAGCGAAACAGGGCTGCATGAAGGCTCACAGGTAAGGCGCACCGGACGCGCGGCAGATGTGCCGGTCGGTGATGCCATGCTCGGCCGAACGGTCAACGCCTTGGGTGAGCCGATCGACGGTTTGGGACCGATCGCCTGCACCGAGACGCGCCCAATCGAGCGCGAAGCGCCGGGCGTTGTCACGCGTGAGCCGGTCAACCAGCCGTTGCAAACCGGCATTTTGGCAATTGATGCGATGGTGCCGATTGGCCGCGGTCAGCGTGAGCTGATTATTGGCGACCGTCAGACCGGCAAGACCTCGATCGCTGTGGATGCGATCCTCAACCAAAAGGGCCAAAACGTGATCTGCATCTATGTTGCGATTGGCCAGAAGGCATCCACGGTTGCCAAGCTGCGCGGCACGCTGGAAAAACACGGCGCGCTGGAATACAGCATTATTCTTTCTGCAACCGCGGCCGATTCCGCGCCGCAGCAGTACATTGCGCCCTATGCAGGGGCAGCGATCGGTGAGTATTTTATGGAAAAAGGTCGAGACGTGCTGATTGTCTACGACGACCTGACCAAGCACGCGGTCTCCTATCGAACCCTGTCGCTGCTGCTGCGCCGCTCGCCGGGTCGTGAAGCGTATCCGGGCGACGTATTCTATCTGCATTCGCGTTTGCTGGAGCGCGCCTGCCATCTGACCGAGAAATACGGCGGCGGCTCGATGACCGCACTGCCGATCATCGAAACGCAGGCGGGTGACGTTTCTGCGTACATCCCCACCAATGTCATTTCGATCACGGATGGACAGATCTATCTGGAAAACGATCTGTTCTTTGCGGGTCAGCGTCCGGCGGTCAACGTCGGCCTGTCGGTTTCCCGTGTAGGCGGCGCCGCACAGACCAAGGCGGTCAAGAAAACAGCCGGTACGCTGCGTATTGATTTGGCCCGCTTCCGCGAGCTGGAAGTATTCACCCAATTCAGTTCGGATTTGGATAAGGATACCCGCCGTACACTGGCTCACGGCAAGCACCTGATGGAGATTTTGAAGCAGCCGCTTTGCCACCCATTGCAGGTTTGGCAGCAGGCGGTGATCCTGTACGTTGCGACGAGCGGCCTGCTTTCCGATGTCCCGCTCGATCGCGTCAATCAGTTTGTCCACGATTTTGCGAACAGCCTGCCCGATACCTTGACGAGCGAGATCCAGTCCACCGGCACTCTGGCTGGCACGGCAGCAGAACAGATCCGTGAAGCGCTGGAAGCATATAAAAAGCAGGTGGGTGCGGCATGGCAGGAATAAAAGAGATCCGCACGCATATCAACAGTGTACAGCAGACCCTGAAGATCACGAATGCAATGTATCTGATCTCGTCCTCCAAGCTGCGCAAGGCGCGGCAGCAACTGAATAACGTGGAGCCATACTTTTTGAAGATCACCTCCACGATCTCAGATATTCTGCATCGTTCGCCCGAAATCGAGCACATCTACTTTGACAAGCGAGAAGATGTGGCCGAGCACAAAGTCGGCTTTATCGTGATTACCGGCGACAAGGGACTGGCTGGCGCTTATAACCATAATGTCCTGCGTCTGGCAGAGGAACATTTGGCAAAGGTTGCGCACCCGACTCTGTTCCTGATCGGACAGACGGGGCGCAGTTATTTTACCGCGCGCAACATCCCGATTGACGGCGAATTTATGTATACCGCGCAGGACCCGACGGTTTCGCGGGCACGCGACATTGGGGATACCTTTATCCGGTTATTCCGCACGCGGGAACTCGACGAGGTCTATGTGGTCTATACCGAAATGGTTTCACCGGTGCGGCTTGAGCCCAAGGTGCGCAAGCTGCTGCCGCTGGATATCGACGCCTTCCCATGGGAGCCGCGCCAGAGCGAGACCGGCCCCTACCAGCAGATGGTTACCTATGTTCCCTCGGCCGACCGGGTGCTCAGCCAAGTTGTTCCGGCCTATGTCAAGGGGACGCTGTTCGGTGCGCTGGTAGAATCCTTCTGCTCGGAGCAGAACGCCCGTATGACGGCGATGGATACCTCAACCGATAATGCGCGTGATATGCTCAAGACGCTATCCCTGCGCTATAACCGTGCGCGTCAAGCAGCCATCACGCAGGAAATTACCGAAATCGTAGGCGGCGCCCAAACCAAAGAAAACGACCAGCCGCAGCACCGGCAGCAAAAGCCGGTGCGCGTCATTCGCTTCCTGGCGGATGGCAGTCGCGCATAGAAAGCGAGGAAACAATATGGAGCAAACAGGCATCATAGTGCGGGTAGCCGGCCCGGTCGTTGATGTGGAATTTAACGGCGGCCACCTGCCTGAAATAAATGAAGCGCTCTGCGTTATGGTGGGAGACGAGAAACGGACGATGGAGGTCGCGCAGCACATTGGCGGCGATTCCGTCCGTTGTATCATGCTTTCTCCCAGCGAAGGACTTGGCAGAGGAGACAAGGTGGATGCTACCGGGCATCCGATCAGCGTTCCGGTCGGTGAAGGTACACTGGGACGCATGTTCAATGCATTAGGCGATCCGATCGACGAGAAGGGCGATGTGGACACCACAGAGCGCTGGTCGATCCATCGTGATCCGCCGTCTTTCGAGCAGCAAAGCCCCACCACAGAGATTCTGGAAACCGGCATCAAGGTAATTGATCTGCTGGCGCCGTATGCGCGCGGCGGCAAGATCGGCCTGTTCGGCGGCGCAGGTGTCGGCAAAACCGTCCTGATTCAGGAACTGATCCACAACATTGCCACCGAACACGGCGGTTATTCGATTTTTACCGGTGTGGGCGAGCGTACACGCGAAGGCAACGATTTGTGGCGTGAGATGGGCGAATCGGGCGTTTTGAACAAGACCGCCCTGATTTTCGGTCAGATGAACGAGTCTCCCGGCGCGCGTATGCGCGTTGCGTTGACCGGCCTTACCATGGCGGAATATTTCCGCGACTGCCAGAAGCAGAATGTACTGCTGTTTATCGACAACATTTTCCGCTATGTGCAGGCGGGCTCCGAGGTTTCGGCCTTGATGGGCCGTATGCCGAGCGCGGTTGGTTATCAGCCGACGCTGGCAGACGAGGTCGGCGCACTGCAAGAACGTATTACCTCGACCCGCGACGGCGCGATCACCTCGGTGCAGGCGGTCTATGTCCCTGCGGACGACCTGACTGACCCCGCGCCGGCCACTACCTTCTCTCATCTGGATGCAACAACCGTGCTGTCGCGTAAGATTGCAGAACAGGGTATTTATCCCGCAGTCGATCCGCTGGAATCCACTTCCCGTATTCTGGAGCCGGATGTACTCGGCAACCGGCATTACACGGTCGCACGCGGCGCACAGGAGCTTTTGCAGCGCTATCGTGAGTTGCAGGATATCATTGCCATTCTGGGTATGGAAGAGCTCAGCGCGGATGACCGTAAGACGGTAGACCGCGCACGCCGTATGCAGCAGTATTTCTCGCAGCCATTCTTCGTCGCCGAGCCCTTTACCGGTCTGGAAGGACGCTATGTAAAGCTGGAGGAGACGTTGAGCGGCTTTGAAGCATTGCTGGGCGGCGAGCTGGACGAGTATCCTGAGTCTGCCTTTGCCATGGTTGGCACAGTGGATGAGGTCCGCGAAAAAGCGCGCACGCAAGGGGCGGTTTAATGGATAACCTGTTTTATTTGGAAATTATCACGCCGGAAAAGCAGTTTTATGTCGGTCCTGCCGAGGGGCTGGTGATCCCTGCGATTGACGGCTCATATGGTGTGCAGCCCGGTCATGAACCGGTCGTGACTGCAATCGAGCCGGGTATTGCCCGCTTTCGAGTGAACGGTGTTTGGCAGGAAGTCGTAGTCAGCGACGGGCTTGCCGAAATCATGCCGGATTACACGATTCTTTTAGTGTCAAGCGCCGAGCGTCCCGAAGAGATCGACCGTGCACGAGCTGAACGCGCGAAAGAGCGCGCCGAGGAACGGCTGCGCCAGCAGCAAAGCGTACGCGAATACTATCTCTCCAAGGCCGCGCTTGCTCGTGCAATGGCGCGTTTGCGCGCACGGCCTAAATAAACAGGCTACGGTAACAGCATGTTGTTTGCAGAGAAGCAGCCGAAATCTGCACAGGAAAATCACGTTCCCAGCAGGTATTGTGAAATTATTCACAATAAATAAAAATGAGAATTTTGCGTCGAAAAAGATTGTTAATTTTTTAATTATAAAAATCTGGCCTGCTGCGCAACCGTGGTATACAATAATATCGAAAGCAAAAAAGCATTGCAGGTAAGAAAGGGGAATTCATAAATGGAAGGCAACACCAACGCTGTATGCGAAGAAAAAGGTGCATTGACCGACAAGTTGCTGCACAAGATGGACGCATACTGGCGTGCAGCCAATTATCTGGCAGCAGGACAGCTTTATCTGCTGGATAACCCGCTGCTGCGGGAACCTTTGACGATGGATCAGATCAAAAAGAAGATCGTTGGACATTGGGGCACCGTACCGGGGCAGAACTTTGTATATGTGCACCTCAATCGTGCCATCAAGCGCTACGATCTGGATTTGATTCTGTTGTCCGGACCGGGACACGGCGGCAACTTCTTCGTTGCCAATACTTATCTGGAAGGCACATACAGTGAGGTTTATCCCAATGTGAGCGAGGATACCGAGGGAATGAAGCGCCTGTTCAAGCAGTTCTCTTTCCCGGGCGGTATTGCCAGCCACGTGGCGCCGGAAACGCCGGGTTCGATCAACGAAGGCGGCGAGTTGGGTTACTCCATTGCGCACGCATTCGGCGCAGTGTTTGATAATCCGGATCTGATTGCGGCGGTTACGGTTGGCGACGGCGAGGCAGAGACCGGACCGCTGGCAACCTCGTGGCAGTCCAACAAGTTCCTCAATCCGATTACGGACGGCGCAGTTTTGCCGATCCTGCATCTGAACGGATACAAAATTTCCAATCCGACCATCTTCTCCCGCATCTCGCATGAAGAGTTGCAGAAGTATTTCGAGGGATGTGGCTGGAAGCCCTATTTTGTCGAGGGCGACGACCCGATGACGATGCACAAAAAGATGGCCGAAACTCTCGATCAGGTCGTGGAGGAAATCCTTGCGATCCAGAAGCATGCCCGTGAGACCGGCGACGCGACACGTCCCGTGTGGCCGATGATCGTTCTGCGCACGCCCAAGGGCTGGACCGGTCCCAAGGTGGTGGACGGCCAGCAGATCGAAGGCAGCTTCCGTGCGCATCAGGTGCCGATCATGATGGATAAGCCCGAGCACCTGCAAATTCTGAATGACTGGCTGCACAGCTACCACCCGGAAGAGCTGTTTGACGAAAACGGCCGCTTGATTCCGGAGCTGCGCGAGCTGGCGCCGAAGGGCAACCATCGCATCGGTGCCAATCCGCATGCCAATGGCGGTCTGCTGCTGCGCGATCTGCGACTGCCGGATTTCCGGGATTATGCATTTGATGTTCCGGCGCCGGGCGCTGTCGAAGGACAGGATATGATCGAACTGGGCGCCTATGTGCGGGATGTATTCAAGCTCAACGAGAGCAGCCGCAATTTCCGTGCATTCGGACCGGATGAAACCATGTCCAACCGCCTGTCTCATATTTTTGAGGTCACGAACCGCGATTGGAACGCAGAGAAGTTGGATACGGATGAATTTCTGGCAACCGATGGCCGCGTAATGGATGGCATGCTTTCCGAGCACATGTGCGAGGGCTGGCTGGAAGGCTATCTGCTGACGGGCCGTCATGGCTTCTTTGCCAGCTACGAGGCATTTATCCGCATCATCGACTCGATGGCGGCGCAGCACGCCAAGTGGCTCAAGGTATGCAATCAGCTTCCCTGGAGACAGAAGATTGCTTCGCTTAATCTGATTCTGGCGTCCAATGTATGGCAGCAGGACCACAATGGTTTCACCCATCAGGACCCGGGCTTCCTGGATCATATTGCAAACAAGAAGGCGGACGTGGTGCGTCTGTATCTGCCGCCGGATGCGAACTGCCTGCTCAGCTGCTTCGATCACTGCATCAAGAGCCGCAACTATGTCAATGTCATTGTTGCCAGCAAGCATCCGCGTCCGCAATGGCTGACGATGGAACAGGCTGTGAAACATTGCACGCAGGGCATCGGCATCTGGGATTGGGCTTCGAACGATCAGGGAAGCGAGCCGGATATTGTCATGGCTTGCTGCGGCGAAACCCCGACGATGGAAACTCTGGCAGCGGTATCCATCCTGCGCAAGGAAATGCCCGAGGTCAAGATTCGCGTGATCAACGTGGTGGACCTGATGAAGCTGCAGCCTGCCACCGAGCACCCGCATGGCCTGACCGATGCGGAATACGATATGCTGTTTACCAAGGATAAGCCGATCATTTTTGCTTTCCATGGTTATCCGACTTTGGTGCATGAACTGACCTATCGCCGTCACAACCGTCACCTGCATGTGCGCGGCTATAAGGAAGAAGGCACGATCACCACGCCGTTTGATATGCGTGTGCAGAATGACATTGACCGCTTCCATCTGGTACAGGATGCTATGCTGCGTCTGCCGCAGCTTGGCAATCGCGGCGCTTATCTGTATCAGAAGATGAGCGACAAGCTGGTTGAGCACAAGCAGTATATCACAGAATACGGCATTGATATGCCTGAGATCCGTGACTGGAAATGGGATAACTGATTGCTTCCCTGAACGATTCGCGCGGAAACCATGAAAAGGATGCGCCGCAGCATTCCTGTGGGTACCGTACAACAGACAATCATAGATTTATGAAAACCAGCAGCACGCCGGAAAGCGTGCTGCTGGTTTTTTTTGAACATATCGCTGTTGTTTCTCTTTTTGACCTTGGGCCGGTTCAGTCCTCCGGTTCAAAATCCGGCGCAGGTTGCGCGCGGTCATTATCGCTGTAATGCCACCACTCTTTGTCGTATCCGGTGAAGCCGCAAGACTCCATCACCGATTCCAGCAGCTGCGCGTGTTCGGCTGCGACTACTGACACATCCTGATAATCCCGATCGGCCAGTGCGGTGAAATCATCAAAACCGGAAGGCATCTCCACCGTCTCCCCCTCGAACGTCACCAGCGTGACATCAATCGTGTCGCCGCGGGTATGCCCTGAGTAGCCATTGGCCGGATTGGCAACATAGTTTCCATCTGGATACGTCTCCCACAGCGTCTGCTGCGAGCGGGCCGAACGAAACGCATCCCAGATACACAGCCGATACCCCTGCGCCTTGAGCTGCTCCTGTGCGTCCAACAGCTTGCAGACCGTGGCATAGCGCAGCCATGCATCGTCATAGGCATAAATGACCGTACCGGTGAAGTTATTCGTAGTCGCATATCGCAGATCGACCACGATATCCGGAATATAGTCCTGCACGCGGACAAAGTCCTGCGCATCCTCCGGCGGGTCGGGAATGGCATCTTGCGCTTCCTGCTCGGCTGCGGCAGGCGTTTCCGCGGGCACCGCATCCTCCGTCACGGCCGCATCAACCGTCTCTTCCGGCGGACTGCTCTGCTGCTCCGCCGGCGAGTCTGTGCATCCCGAAAGCACAGTCAACAACAGCGCCGCTGCCAGCCAATACCGCAATTTCATCGGACGGTCCTCCCTTTCCTCCTATTCTTCGATCTGCATGGTTTCCATCTGCTCTTTTGTAATCCCGTTCCGCTTTCCATAATTCGTCCAAAAAACAGTGGACGCGCGGAGAAACATGCCTTTTGTAATCGGCATGGTGACCTGCCATGTCCCCGTCTTACCGGACACCATGGCGGCAGCCAGCTTTTTCATTTTGGCGCGGACCAGAATCCGAAATGGCGTTGCCAAAATCGCCTCGCCGCTGCCGATTTTCAAAACCGAACCGAACGGATAGCCATTTTGCTTGCAGAACAGCCGCACCATCTGCACCGCTATATCATTCTGCTCCGGCTCCATAAAACCGCAGTTGATGAGAACCGAAACACGCGGTTTCCACCGCGGCGGATGTTGCTCCAGCGTCTTTAGAAAATGCATCAGCGTCACCGGCAGGCTGTCCGCATAGAGCGGAAACACCAGCAGCACATCTGAAAAGTCCTCCATGACCTGGCACAGCTCTCTGTGATTGTTTCTGGTGACGGCGAAATACGCTGTCTCAGCCGGACAAACCTTGGCAAACAGCTCGGCATACTGTTTGGAGTGAGATTTTGGTGCGCGCGGGCTTGCGTTAATCAGCATTATTTTTCCCATGACTGCACCTCGCTCTGTACCGCTTGCTCGACTTCCTGTTCCGGCACAAACACCACGCGCCAGCTTGCAAAGCTCATATTGTTTGCATTACGCGCAATGAGTTGCCGAAAAATATTCTTTTCCTCCTCCGACAGGTCGCCATAGCCGATGATGACGGCCTGCTTGGGCTTGACGGCTCGCTGCACATGATGCGTCTCTCCCTGCCACAAGCGAATGAATGCCTGCTGCACCGGAATCGCTCGCTCCAGCATGGTTTTCATTATCGTGTCGTAGCCTCCGTATTTGACCCTACTGACGTACAGCACGCGGTCGCTTTGCGCGATGCGGGGATAAACCTGCACGGCATCGTCTCGAATCACACATTTTCCGGGCGTTTTGGTCCAGCATCCGAAACAGCCGACACAGTTGGCAATATGCAATTGCGAAAGGTCAATGTACTCCGTGCTGCCACGGTCGGTTTCCGGCAAGCGGAGCGGTCTGTCGCTCAAAATCAGATTCATGCTTGTCTCCTGTATTTCATTCATACTTTTTTAGTGTGTTTTATTATACCACACTTTGCGTGCATTTGATATGTGCATTTTTCTCCATACTCTTCCCTGCTTTTTCATATATTGCCCAACACGGCACCCTCTTCTCTCACGAAGTTACACAACAATAACCAAAACATACTTACAATTTAACAAATTTATTGTTTTATTCCGTCAATTTTGACAATTGACGCTTGATTTTCTGTGTGGTATATTGATAGTCGAAAACAGAAGTTAACAATAATATATTCAAAAAGAAACCGAAACCAAACCATCTGTTGTCCTTTTCCTCTCGGATGGCTTGGTCTTTTCCTGCCGTTTGGCGCGGCATGACTGAATATGGCAGAACGCCGGCTCTCTGTCGGCATCGGCAATAAATTTCCACATAAGAAGGAGACTTGAACATGGATTTCCATCTGACCCGTGAACAGGATCTGGTTCGCCAGATGATGCATGACTTCACCGAAAACGAAGTCAAGCCCATCGCTGCGGAAACCGACAAAACCTCTACTTATCCCCGTGAGACCATCGAAAAGCTGTTCGATCTGGGCGTTATGGGCATGATCGTACCGGAAGAGTTCGGCGGCGCCGGCGCGGACGATCTGTGCTCGGCCATTGCGATTGAAGAGCTGTCCAAGCAGTGCGCTTCCACCGGCGACATCCTCGCGACCCACAACGGCCTGTGCTGTGGCCCGATCATCCAGCACGGCACGCCCGCGCAGAAGGAAAAGTATCTGCGCATGCTGACCGAAGGCCATAAGGTAGGCGCATTCGCGCTGACCGAGCCGGACGCCGGTTCGGACGCTGCCAAGGGCACCTGCACCGCAGTTCTCGAGGGCGACCACTATGTCCTGAACGGTTCCAAGATCTTCATCACCAACGGTTATGTTGCGGATGTGTTCGTTGTATTCGCCATGACCGATAAGACCAAGGGCACCCGCGGCATTTCCGCGTTCATCGTGGAAAGCTCCTTCCCGGGCTTCTCTGTCGGCAAGCACGAGGAAAAGCTCGGCCTGCACGGCTCGCCCACGGCGGAAATCGTGTTCACCGACTGCATCGTGCCGAAGGAAAACCTGCTCGGTCAGGAAGGCAAGGGCTTCAAGATCGCTATGCAGACGCTGGACGGCGGCCGTATCGGCATCGCTGCACAGGCGCTCGGCATCGCGGAAGGCGCGATGGAGGAATCCATGAACTTTGCCAAGACCCGTGAGCAGTTCGGCCGTCCGATCGCCAAGTTCCAGAACACCCAGTTCGTCTTTGCCGATATGCACGTTGCCATCGAGGCTGCCCGCCTGCTGACCTACAAGGCTGCAACCCTCAAGACCGAAGGCAAGCCCTTCACCCTCGACGCTGCGACCGCAAAGCTGTTCGCTTCCGAGGCTGCTATGAAGATCACCACCAAGGCAGTCCAGATCCACGGCGGCTACGGCTACACCAAGGATTACCCGGTTGAGCGCATGATGCGTGACGCTAAGATCACCGAGATCTACGAAGGCACGAGCGAGATCCAGCGCGTCGTTATCTCCGGCAACATTCTCGGCAAGTAAGGAATAGGAGGAAAACAGAACATGAAAGCAATTGTTTGTGTAAAGCAGGTTCCGGATACCTCCGGCAAGGTTGCAGTCAATCCCGACGGCACCCTGAACCGCGCATCCATGGCCACCATCATCAACCCGGACGACAAGAACGCTGTCGAAGCCGCGCTCAAGCTCAAGGATGAGACCGGCTGCAAGGTCGTTGTTGTCACCATGGGTCCTCCCCCGGCGCAGGGCATGCTGCGCGAGCTGCTCGCTATGGGCGCGGATGAAGCCGTTCTGGTTTCTGCCCGCGAGTTCGGCGGTTCGGATACCTTTGCAACCTCTCAAATCCTCGCCGCTGCCATCAAGAAGCTCGGCATTGAGGATGATGATATCGTATTCTGCGGCCGTCAGGCAATCGACGGTGATACCGCTCAGGTAGGCTCCCAGATCGCGGAGAAGCTCGGCATCCCGCAGATCTCCTACGCTGCCGACATCAAGAAGGACGGCGCCAAGGTCACCGTTAAGCGCATGCTGGAAGATGGCTACATGACCATCGAGACCCAGACCCCCTGTCTGCTGACCTGCATCAAGGAGCTGAATGTTCCCCGTTATATGTCCATCAAGGGCATCATGGGCTGCTATGACAAGCCGGTAACTGTTTATGACTACAACGCCCTCAAGGATGATCCGCTGATCGATCCGGCTACCATCGGCCTGAAGGGTTCTCCCACCAACATCTTCAAGTCCTTT
>NZ_CALWJK010000010.1 GCF_944380975.1 uncultured Agathobaculum sp.
AGCGCCAGCTCTTCGCGGTCTTCCTTGTCGATGTCGTACAGTTCGTCGTTCAGCAGGCCCTTGATGCCGTGTGCCATGCCGAATACACGGGTGATAGACGGGTTGTCCAGCGCGGTCTCCAACGCGCCGAGCACAGAAGAATTGATGACCGAAGTCGGGCCGCCCGACTGGCCAATGACGCAAGCGCCTTTCAGTTCACTCATAATGATAAACCTCCTAACAAATTAAAACACAGGGTTTGCCCACTGCGTTTTCTTGCAATATAAGGGTATCACAAAACTGCTTCAAAATCAATGCAAAACAGAATTTTTTGCATGCAGCCGGACATTTTAGTAAGATAAGCAAAAAATGGGTGCGATTTTGATGATGCACTTGATTTTTTGCGAACATACTGATAAAATAAAGGAAGAATTCAGCTTAGGCTAATTTGTTTGTGGAAAGGAAGTTTACCATGCCATTAGTTACTACTACCGAAATGTTTAAGAAGGCCTATGAGGGCGGCTATGCTGTCGGCGCCTTCAACGTAAACAACATGGAGATCGTACAGGGCATCACCGAGGCTTGCCAGGAGCAGAAGGCTCCGGTTGTGCTGCAGGTTTCCAAGGGCGCGCGTGCTTATGCTAACCACACCTATCTGGTGAAGATGGTTGAAGCTGCGGTTCAGGAGTGCCCGGATATTCCGATTGCGCTGCACCTTGACCATGGCCCGGACTTTGAGACCTGCAAGTCCTGCATCGACGGCGGCTTTACTTCGGTTATGATCGACTGCTCGAGCAAGCCGTTCGACGAGAACGTTGAGATCACCAAGAAGGTCGTTGAGTATGCGCACGCACACGGCGTTGTTGTTGAGGCAGAGTTGGGCACGCTGGCTGGCGTAGAGGACGACGTTCAGGTTTCTGCTGAGGATTCCTCCTACACCCATCCGGAAGAGGTTGAGGAGTTCGTAACCCGCACCGGCTGTGACTCTCTGGCAATCGCTATCGGCACCTCGCACGGCGCTTACAAGTTCACCCCCGAGCAGTGCACCCGCAACGAGCAGGGCATTCTGGTTCCGCCTCCGCTGCGCTTTGACGTTCTGGAGGAAGTTTCCAAGCGTCTGCCGGGCTTCCCGATCGTACTGCACGGTTCCTCTTCGGTTCCGCAGAACTTTGTTGATATCATCAATGCGCACGGTGGCAAGATGCCCGATGCAATCGGCATTCCGGAGGAAGAGCTGCGCAAGGCTGCTTCGATGTCTGTCTGCAAGATCAACATCGACTCCGATATCCGTCTGGCAATTACTGCTACCATCCGTGAGTACTTCGACGAGCATCCGGATCACTTCGATCCCCGTCAGTACCTCAAGCCCGCTCGTCAGGCTGTTAAGGACATGGTTGCGCATAAGCTCGTCCATGTGCTCGGCTGCAACGGCAAGGCATAAGAAGTTTCGTGATTTGAAGCAGAGCGAACCGTATCCCGAAGGATACGGTTCGCTTTTTTGCGCAAAAAAGTATAAGATTCGCCGCTATAGCAGTTTTCGTACTTCACATTATGAAAGTGCTGTGTTATAATACAGATAACGGAACTGGAATTTGAATGTAGGAGGGATATGTCTTGAATCGAAAACTAAAAGATGAAGATATGGACATCTTGTTTCGAGGAATCCTGAAGCTCAAGACGGTGGAAGACTGCTATGACTTCTTTGAGGATTTGTGTACGATCGCAGAACTGCGTGCCATGGTGCAACGCTTTCAGGTGGCCCGTATGCTGGACGAAGGCCGGATTTACAGTGATATCGTGCAGGAAACCGGCGCATCGACCGCGACGATCAGTCGGGTCAATAAGTGCCTGGTGTATGGGTCAGACGGATATCGCAAAATGTTGGACCGCTTGAAGGAAGACGATGAATAGTTATCAGACACTGTCGGCATACTATGACCGCTTTACGGATGATGTGGGCTATGAGCAGTGGGCAGAGTTTTTCGTTGCACTGTTTGCACGCGAGGAGATAGAGCCGAAGCTCGTGCTCGATCTGGCTTGTGGGACGGGGAGCTTGACCCGGCTGCTAGCACAGCGAGGATACGATATGATCGGTGTAGATGCATCGCCGGAGATGCTGATGCAGGCGATGCAGAACACGTTTGACTGTGATCCGCGCCCCTTGTTCCTCAACCAGCGCATGGAGCAGCTTGATCTGTATGGCACGGTGGATGTGTGCCTGTGCTGTCTGGACAGCATAAATTATGTGACGGAGCCATCCGTGCTGCAACAGGCATTTGAGCGCGTACATCTGTTCCTTGAGCCCAAAACTGGCTTATTCGTGTTTGATATTAACACGCCGAAAAAGTTTGCGCGTATCGATGGCAACAGTTATGTGCGCGAAGACGAGGACGTATTCTGTGTTTGGCAGGCCGCAGTCGAGGATGGCTTGTGCGCCTATCAGTTCGACATCTTCGAACGAGATGGCGATGCATGGACACGCGCGCAGGAGACGCACGAGGAACGCGTGTATACGATTGAGGAATTGAGCGCCATGCTGGAAAAGGCCGGATTTGCTGAAATCAAAACCTATGGAGACCAGAACTTTTCGCCGGTACAGGGCGGGGAGGATCGGGTTTATATTACCGCACGAAAGAGAGATTAAACAAATATGAGCGATATGTTACTTCGCGCAATCGCCCGCGATGCGGGCATTCAGATTTCCGCTGCTGTGACGACCGGATTGGTGGAACGCGCGCGGGAGATTCACGATACTACACCTGTGGCGACTGCAGCACTCGGGCGCACCCTGACCGCTACGGCAATCATGGGCAGTCAGCTCAAAACCGATGACGGCTCGGTTACGGTGCAGGTCAAAGGTAACGGCCCGCTGGGGACGATTGTATGTGTGGGCGATTCTGATGGCTGGGTGCGCGGCTATCTGCAAAATCCCGGCTGCGAGTTGCCGTTGCGTGCAGATGGTAAGCTGAATGTGGGCGGCGGTGTAGGCCGCGGTTATTTGATGGTGATTAAGGATATTGGGCTGAAAGATCCGATTACAGGTACAGTCGCATTGGTCAACGGCGAGATTGCCGAGGATTTGACGCGCTATTTTGCAGAGAGTGAACAGATTCCGTCTGCGTGTGCGCTGGGTGTACTGGTGGATACCGACCGGTCTGTTAAATGTGCTGGGGGGTGGCTGGTGCAGCTCATGCCGGGCGTTAAGGACGCAGACATTGACCGTCTGGAAGCCAATCTTGCGAAAATTGAACCGATGACCACCATGCTGGATAAGGGCATGACGCTCGAGCAAATTGTGCAGACCGTGCTGGACGGTTTCGCAGTGGACTTTTTGCAGACTGACACCATCGGCTATCGCTGCGCGTGTAGCCGGGAGAAGGTGGAGCGCGCGTTGATCAGCATGGGAAAAGAGGAATTATCCAAAATGGCGGCAGAACAGGAAAAAAGTGAGGTAACCTGCCAGTTTTGTGATAAAGTCTACACTTTTTCACGGGAAGAGTTGCAGCAGATTTTGGCGCATGCAGAAAAATAAAAAAAATAAAAAAAATCCTGAAAAAAGTGTTGACATTTGGCTAATGTTTCGATATAATAAATCTCGCCGCTGATGATTACGGCGGCGGCGATTCGGCCCGGTAGCTCAGTTGGTTAGAGCGCCAGCCTGTCACGCTGGAGGCCGTGGGTTCAAGTCCCATCCGGGTCGCCATTTCTTCAGTCCAAAGTGGCTGAAGAAAATTTGCCTCTGTAGCTCAGTCGGTAGAGCAGGGGACTGAAAATCCCCGTGTCGGTGGTTCGATTCCGCCCGGAGGCACCATAAATATGCGGCTGTAGCTCATCTGGTAGAGCGCCACCTTGCCAAGGTGGAGGTAGCGAGTTCGAGCCTCGTCAGCCGCTCCACATCTGGTACCATAGCCAAGCGGTAAGGCGTGGGACTGCAACTCCCTGATCCCCAGTTCGATTCTGGGTGGTACCTCCAAGAAAACAAAAAGAGACGCCTGATGGCGTCTCTTTTTGTTTTTTTCTGCCAATGCGAATAATAAAGAAAATCTTAATAATTTCATGAGGAAAATCAACAGAAAGCTTTGTTATCATAGAACCATAAAGGAGGGGGACACCATGGAGAAGCTGACAGTATTGGTGGTGGACGATGATAAGGAGATTGTAGACAGCATTGCGATCTTTTTGCAGGCGGACGGCTATGTGGTCGAGAAGGCCTATAACGGTCTGGAAGCGCTGGACATCATTATGACGCGAAACGTGCATTTGCTGCTGCTGGACATCATGATGCCTGAACTGGACGGTATCAAGACGTTGCTCAAGGTGCGGGAGAGCAAAAACATTCCGATTATCCTGATTTCGGCCAAGAGTGAGGATGCGGATAAGATTCTCGGCTTGACGGCAGGCGCAGACGATTACATCACAAAGCCGTTTAACCCGTCCGAGTTGGTCGCGCGGGTCAAGAGTCAACTGCGGCGCTATACGCAGCTTGGCGCGATGCAGGTAACGGAAAAACAGATCGCCATTCGCGGGCTGGTGCTAGACACTGAGAGCAAGACCGTTACGGTAGACGGCGAGGCGGTGCGCCTGACGCCGCTTGAGTACAAGATTCTCGAACTGTTGTGCCGTCATCCGGGTAAGGTATTCTCCACTGAGGAGATTTATCGGCAGGTATGGAATGACGAGGTGGTGTCGGACAATGCGATTGCGGTGCACGTGCGGCATATTCGCGAGAAGATCGAGATCAACCCCAAGGAGCCGCGTTACCTCAAGGTTGTGTGGGGCGTGGGCTATAAGATAGAGAGGAGCGAGGGAACATGAAAAAGGTGATGAGGTCGCCTATTCTGAAGGGCATTGCGTTTGCCGTTTGCCTGATCTGCGTGGCGCTGGCGGCGCTGTCCGCAGGCAATGCGCTGCAATGGTTTTATAGGCAATACGAGCAGCGCGGGGGCAACCAGGTTTATCTGCTGGAATCCAGTTTTGATCAGTCACATATGCTGAACGACAGCTTCAGCAGCGCATTCAACACAATCAATAGTGAGTTAATGTATGAGGGAGCCCATGGACAGTTTGATTCTGACATGAATATCACTTTTTCCGGCGACTATTATGCCAAGTTAGGCGACAGAGTAATCAAAAATACCGATCTGACCATAGATGAAGTTATCAATTCTCCCTATTATGTGGCTGTAACGCCGGGAAATGTGCAAACCAATATAATGCTGTATTATTACCATTACGAAAACTGGGTTGTTCCTGAGGGTTATCTGTATTCCACAGTTACGGAAGATGGCGATAGGACTGAAGAACCGCTGACCTTTCAGGATGGCGACTGCATCCTGATGCGCCTGACTAAGGAACAGGCAAGCGCTCTGCAAGCGCGGTGGGAGGAAGGGCATAGAATCTTTTTTCAGACACTGTCGCGCGTGATCCCGCTGTTCTTTGTCGCACTGATCGCATATATTTACCTTCTGTTCGTCACCGGCCGCAGGGCGGAGGACGAGGAAGTCCATCTGGTGCTGATCGACCGGATGTTTGTCGAGTTTAACCTTGCTATTGTTCTGTGTGTTGTGATCGGGGCTGCGGTAGCAGTGAATCTCGGCGTGGAGGCTGCGCTATACAGCGGCGTTTCGTTTGACTTGGTGCTTTCGCTGCTTGCCGCTTTGCTGGTCTGTGCGTTCGCACTGGTAATGGAACTGCTGCTCTCTCTTGTGCGCAATCTGAAAAACCGAACGTTTGTTGAGCGGTCGTTTATCTTGCGGACGATTCGCTGGTGCTGGCGCACGGTAAAGCGCATTTGCCGCTGGATTGTTGACCGCTGCAAGGATATTTGGCACGGCGTTGGTCGCAGTAAGGACAGCCTGTGGCATAAGGCATTTCAGAATTATAAGACGCGCAAGGTGCTGATTGTGTTTGGCGTTTATTCGGCTGTACTGGCGTTTTGCGGGGTAATGCTCGGTGTGATGATTGATTTCGGCTGGGGGACGCCGTTTATGCTGGGCATCGGATGGTTTGCCGCAGCGGCATGGCTTCTGATACGCCGTATCGACGGCTTTGATTGCGTGGTGGACGCGCTGCGGCGGTTGCGTGGCGGCGACCTGACTTATAAGCTGACCGATATGCCTGAGGGTGTTTTCGCCTCGATGGCGGACGATATCAACTCGCTGGGTGATGGCATGCAGATTGCCTTGCAAAACGAGGTGCGTGCCGAACGCATGAAATCTGAGTTAATCACCAATGTAAGCCACGATTTGAAAACCCCGCTCACTTCCATTCTGAATTACTCCGACTTGCTTTGTCAGGAGCATCTGACGCCAGAGGAAGCCAATGATTATGCTAGGATCATTCACCAGAAGGGCATGCGGCTCAAGAACCTGACCAGTGATCTGTTTGACATTTCCAAGGTGCAATCGGGTGCGGAGCGGATCTTTTGCGAGCGGCTGGATTCCTGCACGCTGGTGCGGCAAGCGCTGGGCGAACAGGATCAGTCGATCGGAGACGGTAAACTGACGCTGAAAGTGGACTTGCCGGAGCATGAGGTGCCGATTTGGGCAGATGGCAAGAAAATGTCGCGCGTAATGGAAAACCTGATTGGCAACTGCATTAAATATGCCATGCCGGGCACACGCGTGTTTGTTTCGGTCATGGAGCAGGAAGGGAACGCGGTCATCGAACTGAAAAATATCGCCAACTACGCGATGGACTTTGACGCGAGCGAGATCACAGAGCGGTTTGTCCGTGGGGACGCGGCGCGATCGACGGAGGGCAGCGGCCTCGGCCTTGCGATCGCTAAAAGCTACGTCGAAGCCTGCGGCGGTGCGTTTGCAGTTTCGGTAGACGGAGATTTGTTTAAGGTGCAAATCACCTTTGCTATTCAGCCGTAAGAGGGCGAAAAATAGAACATGTGGGACAAAGCCGACCCGGTGCAATACCGGGCCGGCTTTTTGCATGCTCAAAAAAATATGCATTAGGGATTGACATAATGTAAATATTGTATATAATGAGTATATATGATATGGAAGGGGAGGATGCAATGGACATCATCCTGTCGAACGTAGATGGTACACCGATTTATGAGCAGATCGCGCGCCAGATCAAGGCTAAGATTGTCGGCGGCGAATTGCAGCCGGGCGAGGCGCTGCCGTCCATGCGATTGTTGGCCAAGGATTTACGGATCAGCGTGATCACGACGAAGCGTGCCTATGAAGAGCTGGAGCGCGAGGGATTTATCATCAGCCAGACCGGCCGTGGCAGTTTTGTGGCTCCGGTTGGCGTGGAACTGCTGCGTGAGGAGCAGCTGCGTAGGGTAGAGGCGTATTTGGAAGAAGCAGCAAAAGCGGCGCATTTGGGCAATCTGGAAAAGGACGAATTTCTTGAGATTGCCGCGGCGGTATTTGAGGAGGGGATCTAATGGAAAACGCATTGGAAATTTCGGGCCTGTGCAAGCAATATAAAGGGTTTGCGCTCAAAGATGTATCGTTTACATTGCCAAGTGGCTGTGTGATGGGGCTCGTTGGAGAAAATGGAGCAGGCAAGACCACAACGCTCAAGGCAGTTTTAAATCTGATTCATCGTGACGCAGGTACAATTCATGTGCTGGGGCAGGATAATATCCGAGAGGAACGCGCGGTCAAGGAGCGTATCGGTGTTGTGCTGGAGGACGGATGTTTCCTTAATACGATGAACGCGCGTCAAGTGGATGTGTTGATGGGGAAAGCCTATCAGAACTGGCATTCCGAACAGTTCTTTGGTTTTTTGAAGCGGTTTGGCATTGATACGGGCAAAAAGATCAAGGATTACTCCAAGGGGATGCGGATGAAAGTCAATATTGCCGCAGCGATGTCGCATGACGCAGAATTGCTGATTATGGATGAGCCGACAAGCGGACTTGACCCAGTGGTGCGCGATGAGGTACTTGACCTGTTTTATGATTTCATGCAGGATGAGGGACATTCAATCTTGCTATCCAGCCATATTACCAGTGATTTGGATAAGATTGCAGATTATATCACCTTCATCCACGGTGGAAACGTGGTGCTGTCAGAGCCGCGTGATGTACTGCTGGACACCTATGGTGTGCTGCGTTGTACGGCAGAACAATTGACTGCACTCGATTCTGCGGCAGTGCGGGGTAAGTGCGTCGGTGCGTTTGGCTGCGAAGCACTGGTGCGGCGGGACGGTGTCCCACAAGGCTGGCCGGTGGAACCGGTCAATATTGAGCAGGTGATGCTGTTTTTGACAAGAGGGGAGGATGCGAAATGAAAGCGATGCTCTATGCTGACTGGCTAAATTTTCGTCAGTCGATTCGGTCGATGATGTTTATTCTGGTGGTATTTGCGTTCGCCGCTTTTGCGTGGAGCGGTCCTATGTTTTTCATCATGACCGTCGCCATGCTTAGCATTATGCTGCCCGCGACGCTGTGCGGATCCGATCAGGCCTACGGTTGGGATAAGCTCAGTCTGTCGCTGCCGATTTTACGGCACGAAGTGGTTCGAAGCAAGTATCTGATGGGGCTATTGATCAATCTGACGCTATTTGCGCTGGCCGTGGCCATGACAATGGCCTATTCGTTGGTTGATCCATCGACATCGATGATAGAAAATATACTCAGCTTGTTTGGCGGCGAGCTGATCTCGCTGCTGCTGATGGGGCTAATGTTTGCAGTGACGTTCAAATTTGGCGTGGAAAAGTCGCGGTATATCCTGATAGCGGTGGTGTGGATTCCGATTCTGGCAATGGCGGGAATTGTCAAGTTCGACATTATCCCTGGTATAGTGGACATGTTTGAGCAGGGGTTCAGTCGGCTGGAAACTGCGCCGATTGGCTTGCCGATGGCGGCTGCGCTGGTTGTCTGTCTGACGGTTTACGCGGCCTGCTATCGCATCAGCGTTCGTACTTATCAGAAAAAGGAGCTGTGACTATGAAATTCTGTGAATACTGCGGCAAGGCATTTGACGATGACTGCACGGTTTGCCCGAACTGCGGTGCGCAGCTGCGACCCTTGCAGGACGGGGAAACCGAGGAAAATGCATTGACCGTGGAGGAAATGCTGCTGCTCGGTTTGCTGTAATGCAATTTGACGCATAAAAAGATATGCCGTACCATATCCTGACCGTAAAGGGAGGGAGATAAGTGCTGTGGGTTTGGATCATAGGGCTTGCGTTGCCGCTGGCGGTCGGTGGTTTGGCGGGTTGGCTGACGATGGGGAGCATGTCCACGTATGGTGCATTGGTGCAGCCGCCGCTTGCACCGCCGCCGTGGGTGTTCCCGGTGGTATGGACGGTGCTATATCTGATGATGGGGGTCGCCAGCGTACTGGTTTGGAAAGCGGATGCGCCACAAGCCGAGAAAAAGCAGGCGCTGACGTGGTACGTCGCGCAGCTCGCCGTCAATTTTGTTTGGCCGCTGCTGTTTTTCAATGCGGGTTTGTACGGCATTGCCCTCGCGTGGTTGATACTGCTGCTGGCGTTGGTGGTGGAAACCATCATCAGATTTCGGGAAATCAGCCCTATCGCAGCTGGGTTGATGGTGCCATATCTGCTTTGGCTGCTGTTTGCGGCCTATCTGAATGCAGCAATTTGGCTGTTGAATCGTTAAAAAAGTTAAAGCGCATAGAGGGTTGGGAAAAGGAGCGGACAGTTGGCCGCTCCTTTCTCAACGCTTGTGTTAACAATGACCGCAAAGCCAGAAAAACAGCGGCAAATGGTTGGCTCCTTTCACATCTTCGCAGATGGGCGGTACCATGCGCTCCGGATGCCACTGCACACCAAGCAGCGCGGCGGAAGGATGGACAAGCGCTTCCACCGCACCGTCAGGAGCATGGGCAACAGCGGTCAGATCGTTTGCAATTCGTTCCACGATCTGGTGGTGATAGCTGTTGACCGTTGTGGTCGTGCCGATCTGTTCGGCAAGCCAGCCGGAACATTGGAGGGTATGGCAGCAGCTGGCGTGACCGGTGACGTTCTGCTGCAACGTACCGCCGAGAAAGACGTTGATGACCTGCATGCCACGGCAGATACCCAGTATCGGTTTGCTACGAGCGAAGAATGCGTCAAATAACGCTTGTTCCTCCTCGTCACGGATGCAATCAATGGATAGCTGCTTGCAAGCGCACGTCTGTCCGTATCGGGCAGGATGGATATCGCCGCCGCCAGCCAGCAATAAACCGTCGCATCGCGCAGCAAGTGCGGCAGTTGATGCACCGCTGTGTATTACACCGGTACCGCCGGCTGCGGAAAGACAGGTGGTGTATAATTCAGACTGACGGCGGAAAATGGACAGAGTGTCCATGAATCGTCCGCTTGAAATTAAGATTAACGGAGTCTTCACACAATATCCCTCCTGAAAGCGTTTTTACCGTTGACAGAGAATAGCGAAAACAGTATACTGGAAAATGTATGGGGAACATCAGAGAATTGTAAGAGAGATGTGAAACGGAGGAGTTCCATGGACTTCAATGAACTGTCCATTGTCCAGCTGATCGGTGGTCTGGCACTGTTCATCTATGGCATGACAACAATGGGAAAAGGTCTGGAGCGTGCGGCAGGCTCCAAATTGGAAAAAACACTGGAAAAAATGACGGGCAATGTGTTTAAAGCATTGCTGATGGGCATGGTGGTCACGATGGTGATTCAATCCTCGTCGGCCACGACCGTCATGGTGGTTGGTTTTGTTAATGCGGGCATTATGTCGCTGCGGCAGTCTGTCGGCGTCATTTTGGGTGCGAACATCGGTACCACCATCACCGCACAGATCCTGCGCTTGGATAGCGGCGGGGCAGTGAGCGAAAACCTGCTGATGCAGATGCTCAAGCCCAAGAATTTGGCATATGTGATCGTGCTGGCAGGCGTGATTATTATGATGCTGGCAAAAAAACGTCGGACGCGTGATATTGCAGATATTTTTTCCGGCTTCGGTATTTTGTTTATCGGTATGTCGGTGATGGAGAGTGCGGTTGCACCGCTTGCGGATCTGCCGCAGTTTGCGCAGCTGTTCTCAACGATTGCGAATCCTGTGCTGGGTGTGCTGGTTGGTGCAGGCGTTACCGCGATCATTCAGTCCTCTTCGGCATCGGTCGGTATTTTGCAGGCTCTGTCGACCACGGGTGCGATTACCTATGCGGCGGCCATTCCCATCATCTTGGGACAAAATATCGGTACCTGTATCACTGCGTTTCTGTCCTCGCTGGGCGGCTCGAAGAATGCACGCCGTACCGCGATGGTTCACTTTTATTTTAATCTGATCGGTTCGATTGTGTTCCTAGTTGCAGTTTATGCGCTGGAATATACCGGTGGTTTTCCGTTCTGGGACAGCCCAATCGACAAGGGCGGCATTGCAAACTTCCACACGCTGTTCAACGTCACCTGCACGATTTTGTTCCTGCCATTTACCGGCTTGCTGGTCAAGCTTGCCACCTGGAGCGTACCCTCCGGCGAGGTGCAGGAGGATCCGCTGGCAAAGCTGGAGCCGCGCTTTTTGACTACGCCTTCGCTGGCGCTGGAGCAGGCGCAGCGCTGCATTGCAGACATGGGTGACGCGGCCAAGCAGAACTTCCGTTTGGCAACCGAGCCGCTGTTTGGCGAAGGAATGCCGAAAGAAGATATTTTCCGCGAGCATGAAAGCTTTTTGGATCGCGCGGAGGTGGAAATTGGCCGTTATTTGACCAATATCCATAATATCCGTTCGGTCGATCAGCGGCGGCAACTGGCGGAGATGATGCATTCGCTGTCTGATTTTGAAAAGATTGGCGACTACGCGCAGAATATCTTCAGCAGAGTGGATGAATTCCGCCAGACAGATATGTCGTTCTCACAAGCAGCGATGCAGGAGCTGCACGCGATGTGCAGTGCCGTTGGGGAAGTGCTTGACTTAACGGTAGAAGGATATGTAACGCGATCGGTATCGGTGGCCAAAACGGTGGAGCCGATCGAAGAAGTGGTCGATACGCTCAAGGAGCGTCTCAAGAGCCGCCATATCGAACGACTGAGCCGCAATGAGTGCACCATGCAGACTGGTATTCATTTCCTTGACATTGTGCATGATTTGGAGAAAATCAGCGACCACTGCTCCAATATTGCAATTTATACCATTCAGCTGGGCGAAGGTGCGGAGGAATTTGACACCCATGCCTATATCAAGCAGGAGTATAAGTCTACGCCGCAGTTCGCAGAGAAACTGCGTTACTATCAGGAAAAATATCTGACACCGGTCGAGCAAATGGCTGACTGAGGAAATACAAGCTGTGAAAAGCGCCGCGTTCAATCGAACGCGGCGCTTTTTTGTCACGTATTTTCTGAGGTGAATACGCCATATACAGCAGAAAACAGCTTTTTGAAAATGTTAGTGATGCGGGATAGTACGCCCTGATCTTCGTCGGATGCCTCCGGCTGGATGGCATCTTTTTCAGAGGGCGCAGAGATTTCTTTGGTTCGTAGGATAAATTGCAGGCTGGAGGGGGTTGGATTCTGAGAAGAGGTGACCGATTGCAGCGCCGCTTCGGCATCAATATTGAGTACGTTTGTATCCTCTTCTAAGTCTTTTTTAGCGTCGTTGATCGCGCCGTGAATGGAATCATTGGCATTTTGCAGACTGGAAGAACTGCTGGATGAGGAAGCACGGTCAAGCACGTCGATGAGACCGTCCAACGAGGATTGCAGGCTGGCATCCGATTTATCACGTACGGAGCGCAGGGTGTCGGTGGCAGATTGCAGCAGATCGTTGGCGGAGGTGAGCGTTTTCGTCAGTGTGACCATCAGATCCGAACATTTGTCTGCAGCGGAGTTGGTGGTTTCGGTGATCTCGTCGAGAGAAGCAGAGAGTGCGGGGATATCCGCGATTAACTGATGCACTCGCTCAAGCGTTTGATCCGCTAATACGGTGAGCTCTTTGCCTTCACCAATCAGATCCTGCGGCAAGCCGTCATAGTCGTTTAAAATGTCGTTGATCTCATCTAAGTTATCGAGAATCGAATCAGCAGTCCCAAGCAGTCCGCTGGTGTCAGAGAGGATATCTTCTAGTGTGCGAATGCTCTGTTTGATCGCAGAGAGCGAGCCAGAGGCGTTATCTAGAAGAGACGAGAGCAGGGAATATACAGGCTCACTCAAACCGCTGCCGTCCAAAATGATTTGTAAAGCAGAAATCTGACTGTTGAGTGACTCTACCTTCTCGCGGAGCGTGCCCAGATGCGTTTGCAGCGTTTTTACATCCTGTTTGATATTTTCTACGGCAGTTTGCAGTTGCAGGATATGCAGCAGATCATCTCCGGATGCATCTTGCAGATCATTCACGAAATCATCCAGATTGCTAAGTGTAGTGTCTAAGTCCTTGAGAAGCTGCTGATAGGAATTCACATCCTCGGTTGTAGATTGCACGGTACCCAGCATGCTGTTGATGGTCGCACCGAGTGTGGTCACCGTGGTTTTCATGGAGTTGAGTTCTGGAATCAGAGAATCAGTTTTTCCGGCCAGTGTTTCCAGTGAGGATAAGGCGGCATCGACCTGCGGATCTATTGTGCCGCGATCGGCGATTAGCTGCTTGCGTACGGCATTGATGCCAGAAATACCACTCGATAGTGCGCCGAGTCCGCTTTGCATGGATTGCATGGATTCAAGCATGCTGCTTAAGCCCTCGTACAGGCTGTCTCCGGAGCTGCCCAGCCGGTCCTTGATATCTCGCATATCGGACAGAATGTCCAGGGAAGAGAGGGTAGCAGGCGCCATAAACAGGATAAGTCCCATACTTTCAAAGGAATTCGAGCCAATGCGTACGGTAAATGTGCTCTCTTCACCCGGAAGACCCATAAACATGACAATCTTATAGGTGCCGATCGACTGCACCTGTGCACCGGGGGCGTCGATTGAGAGCGCTTTGCTCATGTCAATACCCGTGGCGCAAACCAGCATCATGTTATTTTTGTAGTATTCTCCAGCAGCGTCGTTGGGCGTAGCATGGATATTCATTTCAACCAGACCGTTTGCACCAGCACATTTCTCTGCTTCTACCGGCACGCCATTGAGCTTATAAGACACGTCAAAATTCCAAGGAAGCTGGATGGAGGTGCTGCTGTCCGGCACGCATTCGTAATAGAAACGCTGTAAGCCGTCATCAGTAAGCGCCCAGGAAACTTCTCCGTCGCTCAATGTAGGTTCATCCAACGTAGACATATTGTAGACATCGGAGTAGTTGCCGTAATCGGTAAATTCTGTGTGTCCATTTAGGCTGACACCCTTGACGATACGGGTATTTTCCGGTGTACCGTAATAGTCAAGATTGATATAGACCGCTTCGTCCGTTTGAATGGTGGGGGCCGCGGCCTGTGCCGCTTGCGGCAGCACGCACAAAAGTGCCAATGTAGCTGCCATCAGGCGACGGAATTTATGATTCATCATCGTGTTTATCCTCCTTGCTATCGGGCTGCGATGCGTTACTATTGGTGTTTTGTGGCTTATGGCGAAGGAAAGAAAGCATATTGGCTAGTTTCTTTCGCATTTCCCGATGCCGTGCCCGACGGTTTTCTCGAATCTGTGCGACCAAATGCAGACGCTGCTGATGCAGCTCACTCAATACAGGCAAAATCAGTTTGGTGCTGCGGATGCGGTTCATCTTTGCATGCTTCTTCTGCGCGTAGTCCGGCTTTACGATCCAGCGGTCAAACAGCATCAGGCAGCCGGGGAGCAAAAACAGCACCAAAATGACAGAGATGAGTGCACCACGGCCAATCAGCTGTCCCAGACCAGAAATGGCTTCGACTGAGGTCATGAAGTACAGCCCGTATGCTACTGTCATCAAGATCATGCCCGAAGTTAGGATGGACTCCGCGCTGACGGTAACGGCACGAATGGCAGCCTCTTTTTTGTCGCCTTGTGAACGAGCATCCAAATAATTTCCAGTCAGCAGAATGGAGTAGTCGATTGTCGCGCCCAGTTGGATACAGCTGACGATAATAAAGCCAAGAAACATCGTGCGCTGTCCGTAGATATAAGGCATGGCGGTGTTGATGAATACTGCGCATTCAATCGGAATCAATACAACAACCGGCAGCAGCGCTGATTTGTACGTGATCGCCACAACAAGCGCAACGCCGAGTAGGGAAACGAGATTGACCAGCTGGTTGTCCGGCACAATGATGTCCTTGATATCCTGCGTGGATGGGGTAACGCCGACAAGGTAGGTCTGCGCGTCCGGATAATAACGGTTGATGATGGCGCGGATATTATCAGCATAGGAAAATGCCGCGTCGCTTTCGCCGGCGGATCGGACGTTGATGATGACACGCGCCCAGTTTTCGCCATGCATCATACTGGTGACGCTTTCCGGTAGAAAATCCTCCGGGATACCGTCCGGCAGGACGGAAGCAAGACCAAGTGCGTATTTCACATAGGGAAGATCGTTGATCTCTTCGCACATGGCTTTTTCTGTTACGTTGCCGTCCAGTGGGATAAGCGCAAGCATCATATTGCTTTGCCCGAATTGTTCATTCATTTGCTGTTCGGCTTCATATACCGGTGTGCCGGGGGAGTTGGCAACCGCTTCGTTTCCGTAAGTGAAGTCAGCTATGCCTTGTGCAATATAGCAGGGGATAATCAGAATAGCCACCACGGCCAGCACGGGCTTACGCAGCTTATAGGAGAATTCGCCAAAGCCGCGCCACTGGCGGGGAATAAAGGAGCGGTGCTGTGTTTTGGCGATGACGTTCTGAAAACGCAAAATCAGCGCAGGCATCAGCAGCAACACGGTCAGAAGACTCAGTGCGATGCCCTTTGCCAAAACTAAGCCTATATCCGGGCCGACACCAAACCGCATGAGCGCCAATGCAAGGAATCCGACGATCGTCGTTGCGCCGGATGCACCAATCGAAGAAAAGGCAGTGCGCAATGCATTTGCCATTGCCTGCTCTGGTTCCACACCGTTGGCCTTTTCTTCTGTGAAGGCGTGCAGCAGGAAGATCGAATAGTCCATCGAACAGGCCAGCTGCAAAACTGCACCGACTGCATTGGAAAGGAAAGAGATTTCTCCAAAAATGATGTTGGAACCCATGTTGATGACAATAGCAATGCCCAGCACGGACAAAAACAGCACGGGTTCAAACCATGAGGTTGTCGTGAGCGTCAAGATCAAAAAGATGATGACGACCGCCAGCATCATCACGCGGGCGACTTCTGCGTTGATTGTCGGACCGAGGTTGGTATCCGAAACAGCAGAGCCTGCCACAAGGCCGCGGTCCCCGACGATCTGTTCGATTTCCGCAACGGCTTTGTGTGTGCGTGAGGAGGAGTCCTTTTCCAGAAAAATGACATCCATATAGGCGTTTCCGTCTTTGTAATAATCCTCGATGCTGGAATAATCAATGAATAGATCCGAGCCATAGATATTGGTCGTGGTATCGCACCACATGACCATGTCCACACCATCCACTTGAGAGATGCGATCCTTGATATTTTTGGCTTCGTACAGTGTGACGTCTTGCAGCATGACCCGCCCCATACCGGGATAGGTGAATTCTTCCTGCATGATGTCTAGTGCCTGCGCGGAAGGGGAGGAATCCGGCAGGTATTTGGTTAAGTCATAGTTGACACCGACCATAGGAATGCAGATCAGACTGAGTACAACCAGTACAGCAAAGATTTTTTCGATCTGCTTGCGTTTATGTATGATCAGGTCAACCGGACGGTGGCCTTCTTTTTTCAAATAAACACCAACTTTCCTGATAATAGATATTGTGTATGATTTTATTTCGTGATATAGTATAAAACATAAGGATAACATACACAAGAATCAAATATGATTGTTATGTGCAATAATATACAATAAGATAAAATATGTTTGTTTTTAGAGAAAAGAATGGAGGGAAGGAACATGCAACAACAAGAGGACAAGCGTATCAGGAGAACAAAGAAACTGCTGCGGCAGGCGTTGACGCGGCTGATGCAGCAAAAGGACTTTCAAAGTATTACGGTAACCGATGTGGTGCGGGAAGCGGATATCAATCGCGGAACATTTTATGCCCATTATCGGGATGTATATGATCTTCGTGAACGGATCGAGGCGGAAATGATTGCAGATTTCCGCGGTATGATTGCAAGCTTACGGCCTAGCGAGATTGCAACCTTGCAGCCGGTGCTTAGTCGGGCGGTGGACTATCTGGAGGAAAACCGGGAAATTGTCACGGCGCTGATTAAGGGCAGCGGTGTTGAGGGGTTCAGAAAAAAACTGATCGGTGTGTTGGAAGAGTGCCGACTGGAAGGCATGCCATACCGCAGCGTTGAAGATGTATATATTGCGCGTTTCGTTGCGATGGGGGTTGTGGGAATGCTGGAAAAGTGGATTACCGAAGCGCAGCCAATACCTAAACATGAGATGATTGCATTGATGGCCAAGATTTTGTCACCCTTAATGCAATGACTTGATGAAGAGAATGAAAAAAACGGCAAAGGACACGTTCGTGTCCTTTGCCGTTTTCACGATAAAAATTTATTTGCTGTGAAGCACAAATTCTGCCAACCGCTCGGTTGCATCCGGGTGCGCGATAGCCTGCATGGTTTGGCGCACGGTTTTCAGACGAACCGGGTTGCGGAATAGCTCATATACAGCTTCGTCAATGGGGAAGTGCTTGGTAATCAAAGCCGCCATGCCGTTGTTCACCAGAAAATCTACGTTGCGTTCTTCGTGTCCGGGAATGGGATCGACTAGCAGCATGGGCAGATTTTTTGCAAGCGCTTCGGAAACCGTCAGTCCGCCCGGCTTGGAGACAATGCAGTCGGATGCGCTCATCATCACTTCGACGTTATGCACAAACCCATACGGCTTGACCACGCATTCGCCTTCATAACGGGAGGCGAACTGCTCGACACGAAGCTGCATTTTCTTGTTGTTGCCACACACCACAAGCAGTTGCAGGGGGATACCGATTGAGGTCAGCTTTTCCAAGATTTTGACATGGTCTGCATATCCCATGCTGCCGCCCATCAGTAGCAGCGTGCGCATGTTGGGATCGATGCCAAGCTGGGCAGCGGCGTCCTGCCGCGACAGCATTTGGTTGAATTTCGGATGCACCGGGATACCGAAAGGCAGAATGCGGCGCTCTGGAATGCCGCGCTTGACGCAGCGGAAGGTGAGCAGCTCGCTTGCTGTGACAATGTATTGCACGCGCGGCACATCCTCCCAATAGGGATGCAGGGTATAGTCGGTTACAATACCGATCGTTGTAATATCGGCAAGTTTTTTGCGCTTTTTCAGTTCGTCAACCATTTGCGCCGCAAAAATATGGGTGCAGATGATCACATCGGGTGCATAGCCTGCAAGCACCTTAGCAAACTTGGACGCACCCAGCGCATTGATGATATTGATGATGCTGGGGGCGCTGGAAAAATAGCTGGCGCCGTTGTTTTCTGCAAGCTGATATACCAAACGATACAGGGTTTGCATGTGTTTGGACGAAAACAAATATCCCTTGTCGATGGTATTCTTAATCAGATTGCTGATATAGGCATAAACGTCCAGCGTATGCACTTCCGCGCCTTTGCTTGTCAGCATATCGCCAATAGCCTTGGCGGTAGCGTGGTGACCATAGCCCGCGGTGACGGATAAAACCAATACTCTCATAATGTTTTTCTCTCCTTGCTTATGAGTTATTGTACCGCATCGGCGCGAAAAATGCAAATCAAACCGTTAGCAAGGGGAGGAATGCTCCTGTGGTAGGGCAAGATAGGCGTTCAGAACCTGTTGCTCCAGTGTTTCGCGCAGCGCACCACCGACCGGATGCGCAATGTCGCGGAAACGCCCATCCGGCATGCGGCGGGACGGCATCGCAAGAAACAGGCGGTCGTGCCCGGCGATGATTTTGATATCGTGTACCGCCAGTACGCCGTCAAACGTGACGGAAACCAGCGCTTTGAGCTTGCCGGAAGGTTCGATATGGCGGAATTTAATGTCGGTGATTTCCATGGAATAACTCCTTTTTCGGTCGGGAAAGGGATTTTGGTTTGTTTTACTCTTTTCATTTTAACAAAACTATACTATAATATACCTTGACTGGTAAGAATAAATACAAAGCTGTGAAATGTGAAATATCCATGCTCGCAGCAAAAAGTACAAAATGGGAGGCTTTGGGGAAATGGCCCTGTCTATCAAGCCCTATATTGAGAATAAGGAAAGAATACACCTGATTGGCATCGGCGGTGTGTCGATGAGCTCACTGGCAGAGCTGCTGCTCAGCTGGGGGGTGCCGGTGAGCGGTTCGGATCGGCTGAAAACCGATGTGACGGCTCGCTTGGAGGCGCTGGGCGCGAAAATCGTGTATGAGCACAAGGCGGAGAACGTGGAAGGCGTGTCGCTGATTGTGCGTACTGCCGCTGTGCATGATGATAACCCTGAAGTGGCGCGCGCGCATGCGCTGGGTATCCCGGTGATGGAACGCGCGGAAGCGTGGGGACACCTGATGCGTGACTATGAGAACGTGGTCTGCTTGGCTGGTACACATGGCAAAACCACGTCTACTTCCATGATGGCGCTGATTACGATGGAAGCCCAGATGGACCCGACCGTTATGGTCGGCAGCAACCTACCTGCAATCGGCGGTACGCTGCGTATCGGTAATAAGGGCTGTTTTGTGGCGGAAAGCTGCGAATACTGCAATTCCTTCCTATCCTTTGCGCCGACGGTTGCCGTGGTGCTTAATGTGGAGGAGGACCATCTGGACTTTTTCAAGGATATCAACGATATCATTCATTCCTTCCGTTCCTTTGTGGAGCTGACGCCGATGAACGGTTTGGTGGTGGTCAACGGTGATGACCCCAATGCCATGCGCTGCGTGGATGGTCTGGATCGCCATATTCGCACATTTGGCCTGAATGAGGGTGCGGATGTGCGTGCCACGGATATCCGCGATGAGAACGGTTATTATCGATTCACTGTTCTGGTTGACGGCGCGCCCTATGCGAAGGTGGAGCTTTCTGTGCCCGGTCGGCACAATATGCTCAATGCGCTGGCCTGCTGTGCGGCGGCAGAGTTCCTTGGTGTGCCGGGGGATGCAGCGGAGCGTGGCTTAAATCGGTTTACCGGTTCCTCGCGTCGATTCCAGTTGGTCGGCAAAATGCCGAACGGTGCAACTGTCGTGGACGATTATGCGCATCATCCGAGCGAGATGAAGGCGACGCTGTCGACGGCTCGGGAAATGCATTTTGACCGAATCTTGTGTGCGTTTCAGTCGCATACCTATACGCGCACCAAAGCGTTGTTTTCCGAATTTGTTGAAGCGCTGCGCATGTGCGATCAGGCGGTGCTGGCGCCGATCTATGCAGCGCGCGAGCAGAATACGATCGGCATTTATGCTTCCGATCTGGCGAAAGAAGTGCCGGGGGCAATCGCGCTGGACAGCTTTGAAGAGATTGCAGAGTATCTGCGGCGGGAAGCGGGACCGAATGATCTTGTGCTGACCATGGGCGCGGGTAATATCAATGCAGTTGGGCCAATGCTCATCAAATAAAATGCAAAAATCGCGGTGAAGGGATTTCGCCGCGATTTTTACATGTGTAAAAGAATTGCCGCCTGCAAAAAAACTCTCAAATCACCTTGACAAAAATCATAAAATGGTGCATACTGATAACACAAAGTATTATGCAATTTGTATAATAAGAGTCAGTAAGGAGGGTGCGTTATGAATAACAATTTGATTATCACGATTGGCCGTGAATATGGTACCGGAGGCAGGGAGATCGGCCAGAAACTCGCGCTCCGCCTTGGTATTCCTTTTTATGACCGGGAGTTGATTACCCGTGCGGCGAAAAAGACCGGTTTTGATGAAAAACTGTTTGAGCAGCTCGATAAGCGTGCAACCAACAGCTTCCTGTATTCCTTGACGATGTTCGGTTCGGTTGGTCTGAATGGCATGAGCCTGACTGACCAGCTCTATCTGGCACAGTCCAACATCATTCGTGAAATGGCCGAGGATTCGTCCTGCGTTGTGGTTGGTCGTTGTGCGGATCATGTGCTGCGCGATTTCCCCAATAAATTTGATTTCTTCATCCATGGTTCGATTGAGGATCGTGTGAAACGGATTCAAACCTGCGGCGACTATGAGATTGAGGGCAAGACGCCGGAGGCTGCGCTTGAAAAGATGGATAAACAGCGCTCTACATATTACAACTATTACACCGGCAAGGTGTGGGGCAAGTGCGATCATTACGATCTGTGTGTCAATGCGGGCCGTTTGGGCGTAGAGTATTCGACGGATATTATTCTGGAGTATGTCAACCGTCTGAAGAAATAGCATTTTTGCTTGGGAGAGAAAAGAGAGAGAAAAAGGAAAGGCCGTGTCCGATGGACACGGCCTTTCGCGCATTTCTTGTTCGCAAGCAGTCACCAGAAAGGAAAGTCATTTGCGTGACCTTATCACAGAAAAAAGCCGCAATTTGGGATATACTAAGACCAAACAAAGGAAAGGAGCTGACCGGCATGGCG
The DNA here is from genome assembly GCF_944380975.1 of uncultured Agathobaculum sp. Taxonomy (GTDB): domain Bacteria; phylum Bacillota; class Clostridia; order Oscillospirales; family Butyricicoccaceae; genus Agathobaculum. The sequence continues at coordinate 21,430 of NZ_CALWJK010000010.1, forward strand.
GCTATCAATATGAATAAGAAACAATTTCAGCAGATGATAAATGGGGACAAGCCTGTCTTGGTGGACTTCTGGGCACCTTGGTGCGGTTATTGCCGCCGGATTGGCCCTGCCTATGAAAAGATTGCGGAGGAGTATGGCGAGCAGCTTGTAGCAGCAAAGATCAACATTGATGAGGAGGCTCAACTCGCACAGGAAGCACAGGTGGAAGTGATTCCAACCCTGATTCTGTACAAGAACGGAAAAGTTGTTGATTCTGTGGTCAATCCCGGGTCCAAGGCAGCCATTGACCAATTCATTCAGGAGGCACTGAAGAAATAAGGAGGCAATGACCATGCGTGAGATTCATGTTTATGATATGATCGTGGTGGGCGGCGGCCCAGGCGGCTACACAGCAGCACTTTACGCTGCCCGAGCCAGCTTAGACACACTAGTGCTGGAGAAGCTTTCAGCCGGTGGTCAGATGGCTCTGACCGAGGAAATCGACAATTATCCCGGATTCGAAGATGGCATTGACGGTTTTACTCTGGCGGAGAAGATGCAGCAGCAGGCAGAGCGATTTGGTGCGAAGAGCGAATATGCACAGGTGGAGCGTATGAATCTCACCACCGTGCCCAAAGTGCTCGAGACCAGCGAGGGCACATTTTATGGCAGAACCGTAGTGCTGGCTACGGGTGCCAATCCCAGAGAATTGGGGCTTGATAACGAAACTGCGCTTACCGGACGGGGCGTGGCTTACTGCGCCGCCTGCGACGGGATGCGCTACAAGGGTAAAACGGTGGTGGTCGTAGGGGGCGGCAATTCTGCCGCCGCGGATGCTATGCTGCTCAGCCGTATTGCCCAAAAAGTCATTCTGGTTCATCGTCGGGATACCTTGCGGGCCACCAAGGTTTACCATGAGCCGCTGATACAGGCAGAGAATATCGAATTTCGCTGGAACAGCGTTGTCACAGAGCTGCTCCATGAGGACAAGCTGACCGGCGTAAAGCTGAAGGATGTGCATACTGGTGAAGAAACACTGCTTCCTTGTGACGGCGTGTTCATCAGCGTAGGCAGAAAACCTGATACCGAGTTGGTGCAAGGACAGCTGAATCTCGACCACAGCGGTTATATTATTGCAGATGAGACGACCAAGACTAATCTGCCCGGTGTTTATGCCGTAGGGGATGTACGGACGAAACCCTTGCGTCAAGTAGTGACGGCAGTCGCGGATGGAGCCACTGCGGTACACATGGCAGAGGAATTCCTAGCAGGAGGGAAATGACTGGAAAGGGGGCACGAAAAAATGGCTGCGACCGGCCCTGTTCACTCTGGGCGGCGCGGTCGGGTGAACCCATCATTCTTCGCCCAAGAAAATGTTTATCCGTTCCAGTCCTGTCCCAAGACCTTCAAAACCGACGCATCGGCTAGGACGGGTATTGACGGCATGCTCCAGAAGGGGCTGTTCCTGACGATCGGGATTCAGACACAGATCGAGCGTCAGTACATCTTCCCACGCCCTGTTGAGGAATGCCACTTCACGGCGACCATGGGTACGGGTGATTTCCATATCGCCTGCCTGCCGAAGATACGCTTCGATATGATTGACGGCAAATCCGGCGGCAGTGAGGCTTTCGGTCAGTCCTTCTCGGAATAGTTCACGGATATCTCTCCACTGAAGGGGCGTTACATCGTAGCGGACGAAAGCGTACCGGCTGTGACAGTGGACGGCCAGCAGGCACTTGCTTCCCCGCAAGTCGATGACATGTAAATCCCAGCAGAAACGCCGGTCCGGCTCTGTGCCGTAGACCGGCGTTTTTACTTTTAGAAACCGCTGAAGCGGAAAGGTCAGTCCCAGTTCCATCAATTCACCTCATAGAGAAATCGCATTGGCAGCTTTTGAGTGCCTTACCGCTTCCGGTCGCAACAGATGGCGGTTTTCATCAATGAGTTCCTCTTTGCAGCATCCAGCCGAAATCATTGTGGTAGATCATCTGGCGTGTCATACCGCCGTCGATGCAGATGTTTTCTCCGGTGATGAAGCCCGCTTTGTCCGAGCAGAGATAAAGCACCATATTGGCAATATCCATCGGGTTGCCAACCCGGCCGGCAGGATGCTGAACGGCATCCGATCCCTCATAGTCAGTGTAGTCGGTGTCGATCCAGCCGGGCGAGATGGAATTTACCCGTACCTTGCCGCTGAGGCTTACCGCCAGAGCGTGTGTCAAGGCGGAAATGCCGCCTTTGGCTGCCGTGTAGCTTTCGGTCTGAGGTTGGCTCATCCGATCCCGGGAGGAGGAAATGTTCACAATGGCCGCACTGGGGGCGAAGTAGGGCGCAAACAGCTTGGTCAGATAAAAAGGCGCGGTGACACCTACCCGAAGGGCGTAATTGAATTCCGCATAGCTGCATTCGCCGATGCCCTTCATCAGCGGGAGGGCGTTGTTAATCAGATAATCCACATGACCGTGGTCGGTGATGACCTTGCGAGCGAAATCTTCCAGAACGGTCTGGTCAGCCAAATCTCCCGTGAAGTAATCGTTGGGCAGCAGGTCGATGACGCACACCTTGGCACCTTCCTGCCGGAATGCCTCTGCAATGGCTTTGCCGATGCCTTTGGCGCCGCCGGTGACCACGGCAACTTTATTTTCAAACATGGTTTTCCTCCTTGGTTTACGCTTTCGCCAGAAAATCCGTTGGCCTAAAGCTATTGCTACAAGATATTGGTTGATATGCAAGTGCGGTGAGATTATATAATAACGCCTTCGCAATGATCGATTTCATGCTGGATGATCTGAACTGTCCAGCCGGTGAAGGTTTTTACGCGCTCCTGAAATTTCTCGTTTTGCCAGCGCACTTTGATGGATCTCCACCGCTTGGCTGGGCGTGTGCCAGCGAGGGAAAGACAGCCTTCCTCTGCGTCATATGGTTCGGCTTTTTTGATAATCTCTGGATTGAACATGACCATGTAAGTACCATCGTTGTCAAAAGCGATGATGCGTTTGTTCACACCAATCATGTTGACTGCCATACCCACGCAGCCGTCCTTATGGTGCTGCAATGTTTCCAGCAGGTCGTTAGCGACCGGAATATCGTCTGGTGTGGCCGGTTCCGCTTTCTGTGCCAGAAACGTCTCGTCCTTGCAGATATCTCGAATCATCGTTGTTACTCCTCTTGCTTTGTTATTGGTATCATTATAGCACAGCAGTGACGGAAGTACTATGCAAGTCCGAAGGAGTTTTGCGGAGATAGCTGACTTTCGCGCCGAGTGCAAGTGCAGTAAAAACAGGCATCCATCACCGCTTTTTAGCAGATAATGAATGCCTGATGGGGTTATGTTATCAAATAATCTGATTTCCGGTAGACCAGACATGATCGTCTTTGGCTGCCGCAGCTGTATTCTGAGCCATAACGCCTACCAGAGGATGTGGTGTATAGAATTCTTCCAGATAGGTACACTCCTCGGCTGTCAGAGTGAGATCCACCGCCTTGGCCGCCCCCTCGATGTGGTGGAGCCTCGTGGCACCCACTATTGGTGCCGTGACACGGGTCAGCAGCCACGCCAGAGAGATTTCGGTCATAGATACGCCCCTGCGGTCAGCCAGTTCTGCGACCCTGGCGAGAATGAGGGCGTCCTGCTCCTGAGCAGCGTCGTATTTTAGGTGTGCGTAGCTGTCTTCCTGAAGCCGTTTAGATGTCTCGCCGGGACGCTTGGCCAGCCGCCCACCCGCCAAGGCGCTGTATGGCGTCATAGCGATGTTTTCCGCCTGACAGTACGGAGCCATCTCTCGTTCCTCTTCCCGGAAGATCAGGTTGTAATGGCTCTGCACAGAGACAAATTTGGCAAAGCCTTCTCGTTCTGCCAAGGCATTTGCTTTGGCGAGCTGCCAGGCAAAGCAGTTGGAAATGCCGATGTACCGGGCTTTACCCGCTTTGACCGCGTTGTTCAGCCCTTCCATAATGTCATAAAGCGGTGTCTGGTGATCCCACATGTGATAGATATAGAGATCTACATAGTCCATCCCCAGATTTTGAAGGCTCTTGTCGAGCATTCGACGGATGTGCTCCTGACCGCTGATTCCGGCTTCGATTTCTTCATTGGTGCGGGGTAGGAACTTGGTGGCTACCACGACCTCATCCCGCTTGGCAAAGTCCCGGAGAGCACGACCTACATACTGCTCGCTGGTGCCGCTTTGGTAGGCAATAGCAGTATCAAAGAAATTGACGCCGAGTTCCAGCCCGCGGCGGATGATTTCGCGGGAGTGAGCCTCGTCAATGGTCCAAGAATGCTGGCCGTTTTTGGCATCACCAAATCCCATACATCCCATACAGATGCGGGAGACAGTAAGATCAGAAGCGCCTAGCTTGGTATACTGCATCACAGCTTCAGTCCTTTCACCCAAGACTTCAGATCTGATTCGTTTAAACGGCCGTTGAGCAGACGTCCATCTATGATTTTGGCGCCGGGGGCGCTGCCTTGCAAGCTGGCTGCCGATTTGCCAAGACCGCTGCCGCCAGAGGTAGCGAAGAGGATGATGGTTTTGCCTGTAAAGTCATAGGCTTCGAGAAATGTGTTAAGGATAGAGGGAGCAACATACCACCAGACAGGGAAGCCCAAAAAAATCACATCGTGGCCGGTTACCGGAGCGTCGGTATCAGCAAGGGCAGGGCGAGAGTGTGGATCTTTCATCTCTACGCTGCTGCGGGAGCTCTTGTCCATCCAGTTCAGATCCGCGCTGGAGTAGGGGACAGCGGGCTTGATTTCATAGAGATCCGCTCCCGTAGCGCTTGCCAGCGCTTTTGCCGCCTTTGCGGTAGTCCCGGTAGCGGAAAAATAAGCAACCAATGCGTTCATCAAAATAACCTCCTTTGTTCTCATTGTAAGACTGCTTTCTAGAAATGTAAAATACTCATTTTCTATTTACAGATATACGTTATAGGCATTTATATTTTGCAAGATGAGTTTAGACATGATAAGGAATAGGTCGGTCTAAAAGTGGAGACGGAGGTTTTCGCAGATGTTTCGTTTTCTAAGCTGTCAGCAAGACGGTTCATATCGGTACGCTGTCGACCAAATGTTCAATCTGATGTTGGATATCCGCTTTTTCTGTGGTGACATGATCCATCAAGGTTTGTAAGTAGCTTAGTACGCTATGAATTTTGCTTTTGGTATCCTGTACTTGATCCTGAGACTGATGGATTCGATCCAACACGGCCCAGTCAGCAAAGATGCCGTCAAAGAAATAATCGGCAACCCGGAGAAAACCCTCAATACTGACCTGAAAATCGGCATCGATGGTCACATCCGCGAGTTCTGTTTTGAAGCGGCGTAGTTGTGATTGTAGAGATTCTACAGAAGATTGGGCATCATCCAAATGACTGTGCTTCGCCAGATCGGCGAACAAGCCGCCACCTGCTAAATCCCATATGCCCCAGTTTTCTGCACTGTTCAGGTTATCGGCAATTTGCTCTGCGGTCGCCAGCGCATCCTGACCAGCAGCGACAGCCTCTTTCAGTTCGCGCTCCTGACTTTTCAGATAGGAAACGCGCTCTTCCAGATTTAGTATTTTTTCTGCTGTGTCGCCGCCAGCAACTTTTACTGCTTGCGTTTTTTCTAGTTTCACCGCAGCATAGCGGCTTTCACAGTCATGGAGCGAGTGCAGTTCCGCTTCACATCTGCGCAGATCCTCTTCGATTCCTGCCAGTTCTCTGGCAACAGCGTCATATTTCACCCGAGCCGCATAAGCTTCCTGCTTCTCCTGCGTTAACTTTTCGTCCATTTTTCCAATCACATTGTAGAAAAAGGCAGAAAGGTTTCGTTCCTCCAGACGATCTACATCCGCTTGTTCTTCCCGAAAAACCTGCTCCAGCTCCTTGGCCCGGGCCGTATAAGTGTCGCGTTGCGTACGCAGTTCCGCTATGGCAGCTTCCAGCTTCTTTTTTCTGGCACATTGGGCCTGTAGTTGACTAAGCTGTTCGTCATAATGGCTCATACTTTTTACCCCTTTCCAAATCTGTATAGAACTCATTCGTTAAACCTTCAAACCGGCACAAGGGACTTCACAACTCTATGAACCCCTTGATTCTGCTTATAGGAATATTTTAACACTATGCAGAAGGCAGCGCCATGATAGATTTGCAAATGAAATCCACAGATTTGTTTGGCAGATGCCATTAGAGCGAACAATCTGCACTAGAATTGACGAACAAAATGGAGAGCGACATGAGAGAATAAGAAATAGAACAGGCCACCGGCGAAAAAACGGGGGCCTGCCTTTACTCTGCCGAGATATTCCGCCTTCGGAAATATCGCAGAGAGAAAAGCGCAAATGCTAGGGTATAGACCGATGCAGAGAGAATAAAAGGCGAAAGGTTCAGCTCCATTAGTGGATTGTTGGCCCGCATCCCTAGGCACAGCAGGGAGTATGGGAAGGCATATCCCAATCCTTGTGCGGTGAACATCAGGCCCAGAATACCGCCCACCAGACCAAAAGCCACTGGTGGGGCAAAGGCCCGGAATACCAGACTGAAAAAGAGCTGTACCGCGCAGACCGAGATGCCGCCCAACGCTCCGCAGAGCAGCCACTCCGGCAGTTCCGGCGGCACCGGATCGGAGATGCCTGCGATCTTCCCACTGAGGAGGAACAAAACGCCGATGCACACCTGCGCCAACAGAGAAACAGCGCTAGCTAGAATCAGCTTGGCCCCGTACAGATCACGTACCGGCACTGGCGCGGTCAGGAAGCTGTTCCAATTGTGGTCGGTGTGCTCCAACCGCCATTGCCAGGCGCAGAACACGCCCAGCAGCGCGGGCAGAAAGAACATGGAGGAGAACAGGGTGTGTTGACTCCACAGGCTGTACCAGCCATTGTCCAGCGCCTCTAGGTTGCCCAGATAATTCCCTGTACCCAAAATGGCCGGGAAAATGGGTAGCGCCAGAAAAGCCAGCCACACCGGAGATCTGCGACACTTTTGAATTTCTGCTTTCAGACAACGCAGCAGCATGTTTCATACCTCCTTTCGCACGAACAGAGTTCGGCCTACGATGAGGAATACCGCCGCCCAGATCAGCAGCAAGACAAGGTCCAGAGGTTGGGGCCACCGCCAATAGAACCGTGTCACCCTGGTAGCTGCGTTCCAGTCCATACCCACCAGAGACAGAAGTCCGTAGTATCCCCATGGTACACACCGGATCAAAGCTGGTGGAAACAGCATGGAGAGGATGCCCAGAAAGCTGCCCGAAATGCCGCATACCAAAGCAGCAGCCTGATTGGCAAAGCGCAGGGATAGTCCCTGTTGAAGGGCGTAGACCATCATAGACACTGTCCAGGAAATCAGGGTAAACAGTCCGAATCGCTCCCAAGGAATCGATCCCGGAAAGCCTTGTGCGATACCGACAGCCAGAAACAACCCAGAACGGATGATCAGTAGGGTAGCCAACACCAGAGCACCCCATCCCAGTTTGGCGGCATAGAGACTATTCGGAGAAACCATGGTCTCCAACAGCTTCCAAGTGCTGCCCTTATGCTCCAGTTCGCAGCTGCGGCTGGTCAGAGTAGCCACGCTGAGGGGCAGGACGATGGCGTCTACCATGGACAAATTGTAGAGCAAGAACATCCAGCCCCATTGCAAATCCTCGGCATCCTGCCGGGCGAAGAAAACTTCCATCCAGATTAGTTCTACTGCCAATACGGCAGCGCACACCAGAACAATTTTCCGACGGCGGCATTTGTAAAATTCCAGCTTCAGCAGCTTCACAGGCTCACCGCCTTTCCGGTCAACTCCAGGAAAATGTCCTCAAGACTCTTCTGCCGCTCTTCCAGTCGTACCACGCCTAAATGATTCTCCGTCAGAAAGCGGGTGATCTGGGCGGCAATCTCGTCAGAGAGAATGGGGAGGAGCAGATAGTTATCCTCTTCCTGACAGGGTATCGACTGTTCGGCAAGCAGACTGCGGGCGACCGCATTATTGGTGGTTCGCAGGGCCAAATGATGTTGACTGCGGCTATGTAAAGCCTCCAAGGTGTCCTGAAATACCAGTTCACCCTCTCGGATGATGGCGACATGGTCGGCCATTTGGTCGATCTCGCTCAAAAGGTGGCTGGACACCACTACCGTCATGCCGAACCGTTCAGGCAGGGCGCAAATCAGCTCTCGCATTTCCTGAATGCCCGCCGGGTCCAGACCGTTGGTAGGCTCGTCCAGAATGAGCAGCTTAGGGTATCCCAGCAACGCTGACGCCAGCCCCAATCGTTGCTTCATTCCCAAGGAGTATTGAGCGACTTTCTTTCCGCGCTGGCCATCCAGACGGACGATTTGCAGCACTTCCTGAATGTTTTTCTCCGGTATGTTTCGAAGCGTTTGGACAATGCGCAGGTTTTCTTCACCGGTGAGGTGACCGTAGTAGCTGGGGCTTTCAATCAGGCTTCCAACCTGACGCAGTACTGACAGACGGTTTCTCTGGTCCATGTTCTTTCCAAGCACCCGGATGTCGCCTGCTGTGGGGCGCACCAAACCTAAAATCATTTTCAATGTGGTGGATTTTCCGGCTCCGTTGGGGCCGAGGAAGCCGTAAATGCTGCCTTCGGGTACATTCAGGTCTAAATGTGCTACCCGCAGGGCATTCCCGTATTGTTTGCATAGATCGCATGTTTCGATGATGTTCATAACAAGACCTCCTTGTGCTATCTATCCTAGCTGTTCTGCCTTACGCGCTCATGAAGCCTACCTTACGATTACCTGAAATCAGGGCAGGCGGCTGGACTGGTCGAAACTGTTTCTTTATAATAGAGATAGCTGAGAACAAAGGAGGCCGGCTGCATGGCCTATCGTATTTTGATTGTCGATGATGAGCTCACCCTTCAGAACATGGTGCAGGAAATTCTAAGGCAGGCAGGCTATGAGACGGAGGTGGCCCTGTCCTGTGCCCAAGCCCTCGAACGGTTTCGTGCTGCAGTTCCGGACGCGGTGCTGCTGGATGTGATGCTCCCAGACGGTGACGGTTTTGCTCTTTTGGAAAAAATCCGTCAGGTGCGGGATGTTCCGGTTTTATTTCTCTCCGCTCGGGATGAAGATGAGGCACGACTTCGGGGATTGGGGCTTGGAGCGGATGACTATATTACTAAGCCTTTTTTGCCGCAGGAGTTATTGCTCCGTCTGCGAGCGGTGCTGCGCCGGGTTTATCGAGAAGAAAGCCATGCGGTGCGGCTGGGAGAGGTTGAGATTGACTGGGGCAAGGGAACGGTACGACGGAGCAGGGAAGAGATTGCCCTCACTGCCAAGGAGTTCGCTTTGCTCCGCAAACTATGGGAGGAGCGCGGAAATATCGTCACCATTGATGCGCTGTGTGCTGCTTTATGGGACGGGCCTCTGGTGGGCTATGAAAACACCCTTATGGTTCACATCCGACGCCTGCGGGAAAAGGTGGAAACTGATCCATCTCACCCGAAATTTTTATTAACAGTGCGGGGACTGGGGTACCGGCTCCGGCGGGAGGGGACGACATGAAGCTGCGCAGTTTATTAAAAGGAGCCATGCTGGTGGCAGTCTCGGCGCTTCTCATCGTTGCCGTGACGCTATTGGGGCTGGTTGCCTTTATTTACTACAACTCAAACGGCGGCCGAGATTGGAATACACCCATGGAAAAGCTCTCCAGCACCTTGCTCTGGGATGGAACGGCCTATTCTTTTACAGGAGATGAGCTGCTGGAAAAAGATCAATGGGCCATTTTGCTGGATCAGGAGGGACAGGTGGTGTGGTCCCTGCGCAAGCCAGACGATGTGCCGGAGCGGTATACTGTCTCGAAAGTTGCTTCTTTTACCCGGTGGTATCTGAGCGATTACCCGGTTCAGTGTCGGGTGCGGGAAGATGGGGTGTTGGTCGTGGGTTCGCCCAAAGGAAGCGTGTGGAAGCACGATATCGCTATGGATACGCAAGCTCTGTTGCAAACACCCATCTGGTTTCTAGGCTTTTTTCTGCTAGCGCTCGGCAGTGTGCTGGGGCTTGCTTGGGTAGTGCTGCGCCGCTGGTTTCGGCAGGAACAGCAAGTGCGGGATGCAGCTCGATCGGATTGGATCAACGGGGTTTCTCACGATATACGTACCCCTCTTTCGGTGGTCATGGGGTATGCAGCCCAATTGGAAGAAGCGCCGGACTTGGCGCAGGAACACAAGAGGCAGGCCTCCGCCATTCGTGCCCAGAGCCAGATGATCCGGGATTTGGTGAACGACTTGAATCTGACAATGCGCCTGGACTGTGAGATGCAGGCACTGCGGAAAGAACCTCTCCAGCCCGTGGCCTTTTTGCGGCAAACGGCAGCGGATTTCCTTAATGGCGGCATGGGTTCTGGCTTTGACTTTGAGATCGATCTTCCGGACACACCTCTGCCTGAGATTAAAGCTGATCCATTTCTATTGCGACGGGCGGTGAACAATCTGCTCATTAACTGTGTGCGGCACAACACACCGGACTGTTCCATTTGTCTAGGGGGCAGGGAAGAGGGAAAAGAGCTCATCCTATGGGTAGAGGGTGGAACCATGGCGGGAACAGTACAGATGGACTCCTCCCAGCCGTCTGAGCCTGACGGTGGGGCAGCTCACGGCACAGGGCTTCGGCTGGTGGCTCAAATCGCTGCTGCCCACGGCGGCAAAGCGGAGTTTCACAACGGCACGCCCTATCGGTGTGAGCTACGGTTGCCGGTAAAAGAATAAAACCAAAGTTGCGGAATACGAAAAAGCACATCGGCAGAATGTCAGAACGCCATCTGATGGATGTGCTTTTCTTTTTTTTATTTCTCAGGGCTGCTGTCCTTGGACCGCACGCAGGATTCGATGATGTCGGCAATCATCTCCACCTCATCCGCGCAGTCCTGCCGTAGCCACTCTTTGACAATGGCGATGATACCCTCCACATAGTAGGCAATGTAATAGGGGCGGTGAGCGGCTGGGATATCAAACCGCTCCAGTATGGGGCCAAGGATATGCTGCTTTAACTCTCCATATCGTGCATGGGTCTGCATACTGCTTGGATTTCGGAATGCCGCCCGGTAGACCTTTTTGTTGTCACGGATGAAGCAAAGATAGGGGAGAAGATATTCCTGGGTGACCAACACCAGATCTTCCCGCTTTCGGCTGCCCACATTCCCCAGAATTTCATCTTCCTCTTGGGGGAAATAGGAAAGAAATCTCTGGTTGATCATCTCCAAGGTCTCACTTACCAGATCCGCAATTGTCTCATAGTGCAGGTAGAAGGTGGAACGGTTCACTCCAGCTTGCTGACAGATCTCTTTCACTGTGATATATTCCAAATCCTTTTTCTCCAGCAGTGCGATGAGCGCTTCGTCCATTCGCAGGGCGGTATTGAAGTATTTGCTTTCGGATTTGTTCATCTGCCGCCCTCCTCTCTGCTTATTCTGCCGATTCACTGATTTCCCGAGCCAGCTGCATGATCTCAAAAGCATGCTTTTCCTTTCCGGATCGCAGGAGCTTTTTGTAGATGGGGTAGTTCAGGCCAACCCCGACGATGCCCAGAATGCCCAGAAGAATCCCGGCGCTCGTCATCAGGATGCCGCCCCCTCCGATCACCTGCATGGAAAGGCACATCCCCAGACCGAGGAACAGCGTCATTAGAACGCCAAAGCTATACGCAAAGATATTGGCTGGCCCCTTGGCTTTTCGGTCCAGCTTTTTCAGGGCGACGACCTTGGAGGTATCCTTGGGAGCGTACTCATTGGCGATGGCTTCTGCAAAAATTTTATCTGTGTTCATGGCAATAGCTCCTTTTATGATCGGTTCTTTGATTCTCTGCAGCTGCTGATATGATCATAGAGGAGGAAAGGTCAAAAGAGAACAACACGGTTTGCGCTTCGTGCTGATTTCAAACAATTTGTCTTTTCGGAACCAACCGCACCTGACTTTTTTTGCAGTGCAGTAGGGGTGAGTCCATGAAACCGGGCAATACCCTTCTAAAATCAGCATACCGAAAATCAGCGGCGCCTATCTGATTTTCCGTGTTCAGGTTTGTTCGGTGATGCTTATATAGCACAGTCATTGTAATTGCTTTTTTTGGAAAACACTTTATGCTTTTTTTCGCGTCATAAAAATGCCGACAAGAGCCGCAATCAGGATAATAGGCGCTAACCTGACGAACAACCACTCAAATGCGTGAAAAATCACTCCCGCAACGGCAAGTTCTGGGTCACCATAATCCCAACCCAAATAAGGACTATTAACTACGATTAAGAACGCAGAAACGGCTGCTATGATCACACATGCTAAGATGAACAGCCAATGCAGGATTTTTCTTCTTAGTGTCTTTCGCTGTGCTAGCTGTAGATTGATGATCTCCAATTTTTCAGAGATCGCTTTTATGGCATCAGCTTCCTCCTCCACAACAGTCTCTCCAAGTAAAGTGCTCACGGGTGTCTCAAGCGCTTCCGATAGGGAGATCAACAGATCGGAATCCGGGACGGACAAGCCTTGCTCCCATTTAGAAATCGTTTGCCGCACCACATTCAGCTTCACAGCAAGTTCTTGCTGGGAGAGCCCCTTTGATTTTCTGATTGCCTTTATGTTTTCGCTTAACATGATGGATCACTCAGGTGTTACCGCAATTGTAAGGGATATGGCCCGTTGCTGCAAGCAACATATACTAACATTGCTTATTTCAGCAATTCCTTTCACAGATCATCCAGATACCGATCCTGCAGGTGATACCCAGCCTGTCGGATCTGCTCTAGCAAAGGCAGATGGTGATCTGCTGGTATGAACTGTTGGAGTCGTTTCCGCCGCATCCGGTGAGCAGCAGTACAAAAACCCAAAGTGTGGGTACGATTTATTTTATTTGAGTACCTCCAAAAGTTTTGCTGCAAAGGTTCTGTGTCCCTGCGCCGTGAAATGCACTCCGTCATAGGCAAGGGGAATATCCCAGTCCCCGACGTCGGCAAAGCGGATACCAAGTCGTTGGGCAAGGGCATCACAGTACTCAGCAAAGGTGCGGGAATCATCCATGAGCTGCTGGCTGGATACCCATTCGCCCAGCGCCATGGGCGGAGGCGCGATCAGCAGAATTTGATCGGGCTTCAGCGATAGGCCGGAGAGAAAGCCCTCCAATTTGCCGGCAGCATCTTCCGGGCTGCAGCCTTGGAGTAGATCATTGGTGCCCAACATGAGAATCAGCAAGCCAGTGTTTTTTTTGGGGGGAAAAACGGGTGTCAGTCTGGGTTCTGCCCCATATTACAGACCTTCCAGCCGGTTTCGGCGGTCAGAATATCTACTCACCGACTGTCTGCGTCATAACGATCGCCTAACAAAGAGCGAGGATCGTATCCGTAGGTGTTAGAATCACCAAAGCAGATAACTTTCATTTCACTATCCCTCCAGTAGCCTGATTTAAGTGCTAAATGTAGAAAAACCGCCTGAATAGGCGGTTTTTCTAAGAAAGGTGGTCCGAGTGACAGGATTCGAACCTGCGGCATCCTGCTCCCAAAGCAGGCGCGCTACCAACTGCGCTACACCCGGTTATAGATTTATAGCGAAAGCATTTTGATTAATCGTGCTATCTTAATAACTATACCAAACAATGTGCAATAATGTCAATATAAAATATGCAAAATATTAGACTTGTGTCACAAAATGAGATATACGCAAAATTTGTCATAGATGTTATGCATATTCTCAGTATTGTGACACATAGCCATAAAAATTATCGGTTGATGACATTCATTTGAAGTCCCTGCATGACATCCAATGCTTTATTGTGAAGCACAGGATCAAAACTGCGGCACAATGCAGCGTCGACCGTAATTTGTGCCTCCGGCCACTGAGCCTGCAAAAGAATAGCGTTGGAGATTACGCACATGTTAGTTACGACGCCCACTACCAATATTTCGCGAAGGTTGGTTAATTCCTGTCCCAAAGCGCAAAGGTCGGCAGGGGACATACCGAAGGTGTTTTTGCAAACGGTGTGGATCTGATGATTGGCACAGGTTTCACAGCAGATTTCCTGTGTCTTGCCATATAACCGCCAGTCGGTTTCCTTTGGATTACAGTGCGGAATAGGCAAAGCACGACCTTCCCGTGTTTCCAAATAATATTCGTCATGCGTATCATAAGTGAACAATACATGATCTCCTTGGGCAAGGTAGGTCTGCACCAAATGCGCAATACCGTTATCAATGGCTGCTGCGCCTTCAAACCCTAAAGAACCGGTGACAAAATCATTTTGATAATCGATGACTGCCAGCAGTTTTGAAACCTGATGCATTTTTCATTCCTCCAATTTGATGCTACTATCATATCATAATTTTGTGGAAGCAACAACGAAATTATTGCATGATGCGATATTGTCAATTATAATGGACAAAGAATACGCATACCTTGTCATGACGGAGGTGTGCGCAGTGAGACAACGATGGAAAAAATACATACTGGGCTGCGTGTTGCTGGTGATAGCTGTTCTTTTGGCATGGACGACAGGGGAACAAGTGGTTCAGGCTATTGCGCAAAGCCATTCGGCGCGCACGTTGGTGATTGACGCCGGGCACGGCGGATTTGACGGCGGCGCGATTGGTTCCAACGGAACGACGGAGCAGGACATCAATTTAAGTATTTCCAAGCGTGTGCAGCTGCTGGCATCGTTCTTTGGTGTCCAAACCGTGATGACGCGAGAAGATACAAATGCGCTGGACTATGATCCGTCTCGTCCTGTGCGGGAGAACAAAATCTCCGATATAAAGGCACGCGAACAGATTGTTGCACAAACATCCAATCCGGTTTTTCTCAGCATCCATTTGAATAAGTTCAGCGATGCGCAGTACCACGGCGCGCAGGTTTTTTATTCGACCAATCACGCAGGTGGCTGTGCGTTGGCGGAGCTTCTACAGGATGCATTGATTACCGGCTGCGACCCGGATAATACAAGGCAAGCCAAACCGGCGGATCAGAGCATCTATTTGATGAAAGTGTTGGATTGTCCGGCGGTGATCGTGGAATGTGGATTCTTATCCAATCCCGCAGAAGAGGAACTGCTTGGCAATCCGGAATATCATAAAAAGCTGGCCGCCAGTATCGTGACTGGATATCTTCGGTACGAAAGCGGCGTTTAACGGAGGAATTATGAAACAAAAAACCGTATATCTTTGCAGTGATTGCGGCTATGAAAGTCCCAAATGGTTTGGCAAATGCCCTTCCTGCGGGGCATGGAACACCATGAGCGAATTTAAGGTCAAGCCGGAGTCGGCTGCACGCGGCACGAATACATTTCAGCGCGGAGCATCACGTCCCACGCTGCTCAAGGATATTGACAGCGGTGACGAAAGCCGGTTTCACTCCGGTATCGGAGAACTGGATCGAGTGTTGGGCGGCGGTGCTGTACACGGCTCTTTTGTATTGGTGGGCGGTGAACCGGGTATCGGCAAATCCACGCTTTTGCTGCAAATGTGTCAGGAAATGTGCAAATCTGCGCGCGTCTTGTATGTGTCCGGAGAAGAATCGCTTCGGCAGATCAAGCTGCGTGCCGCACGGCTGCATATTTCCTCTCCTGATCTGTATATCCTTTCGGAAACCGATATGGAGCAGATCATTGCGGAAACCGAGCAAATGGCACCTGATATTCTGATTGTGGATTCCATTCAAACGGTGTATAAACGGGATTTGACGGCGGCGCCGGGAGGCACGACGCAAATCAAAGAATGCGCCATGAGCCTGATGCAGTATGCCAAAAACAAGAATGTGACTATTTTTATCGTGGGTCATGTCAACAAGGAAGGTACTCTTGCGGGCCCAAAGATTTTGGAGCACATGGTGGACTGCGTGCTCTATTTTGAAGGGGAGACAACAGGGCCATTCCGTTGCCTGCGCGCCGCGAAAAACCGCTATGGTTCTACAAACGAAATCGGCGTGTTTGAAATGAGCGATCACGGCCTGCTGGAGGTGCAGAATCCTTCCGCTGCCATGTTGGCCGGACACCCGCAGGGCGCATCCGGCAACTGCATTGCCTGCGTGATGGAGGGCAGCCGCCCGCTTCTGGCGGAAGTGCAGGCGCTGGCAGCGAAAACGCAATTTGGTGTGCCGCGGCGCACGGCGGCGGGTGTGGACTATAACCGCATGGTGCTGCTGTTGGCGATTCTCGAAAAGCGATGCGGGTTGTTTCTTTCATCCTCAGATGTGTATGTCAATGTGGTAGGCGGCATGCGGCTGGACGAACCGGCGGTAGACCTGCCGATGGTCTTGTCGATTGCATCCAGCTTTCGGGATAAGCCGCTGCCGGAAGGCGTGATGAGCTTTGGCGAAATCGGTTTGACTGGAGAATTGCGCGCGGTCTCCAATGCCGCGCAGCGCATCAACGAAGCGTATCGGTTGGGCTTCCACACTTGCGTTATGCCGATGCAGGAAATTGATGAGGAACTGACGAAAAAAATGAATATTGTGCGTGCAAAGACAGTCGCAGACGCAATTCGAGCGGTGCTGTGAGCAAAACCAGTTTTTGCATGTGTAAAACCGGCCGCTTCGCCGCAGACTAACGACAGTCTTGCGGCGGGAGGTCGGTTTTTTGTGGAAAAAAAGGCGCGGATGGTGTTGGGCGCAACGGCAATCATATTGTGCATATTGACCTTCTGGTCATGGCAGAAGCGTACACCTGCACCAACCGCCGTGCGGACAGCGGTAGCTACGGTGCAGGACATTTACAACAGCATTACCGTTTCGGGAAAGATCGAGGCGGCTGACAGCACGGTTGTGGCACCGTCGGCCGATGCGGTGGTGACAACTGCTTATGCATCGGTTGGAGAAACGGTGGAGGAAGGAGATATCCTCTGTGTGATGCAGCCAGCCAGTCAGGCAAATCTGCAGTTGCAGGATAGAATACAGGCAGCGTGGAGTGCCGTTGTAAGCGGTGAAGCACAATCTGTGCAGGCAAAGGAGGATCTGGTGCTGCGCGCGCCGGTTTCCGGAACGGTTTTAGAGATACCGGAGACAGGGGAGAGTGTGTTTGCTAATGTACCCTGCATCCGTATTTCCGATCTGGATTGCTTACAGGTACGCGCACAGTCCCCGGAAATCTATGCGGGAGATCTGAAAGAAGGCCAACGGGCAAATGTGACGGTTTCCGCTTTGGAGGATACGGTGTTTGGCGCAGAGGTGAAAAGTCTGTCCCCCGTGGCGGCGCGGACAATCAGCCTAACGGGGGAAAGCAGCGAAGCAACGGTGGAGGCACTTTTGGACTTGACGGGGAATGTGGATGGACTGCGGCCGGGATATTCGGCCACCGTAAAAATTTTTACAGATTATCATCCAGATGCGATTGCTGTGCCGATGGAAGCAATTTGTCAGCGGGGGGAACAGGAATATGTGTTCTGTGTGGAGAATGGCAGAGCAGTGCAGCGGGCAGTAAAGACCGGATATATGCTCGCATCCATGACGGAAATATGTGAAGGCGTGGAAGCGAATGCACAGGTGATTTTATCGCCGCCAGATTCGCTGTCAGACGGTGGCTTGGTCGAGGTGACAGCATGAGGGGCGCGGATTTGCTGCGACTGGCCGTCGGCAATCTGCGTGAAAACCCGCTGCGCACCATTTTGTGTGCACTGTCCGTCGCAGTTGGAACCGGTGCGCTGCTGCTGATTGCAGCAATCGGAATGTTGGGGCAGGAAAAGGTGAGCGAGGGGCTGAAAACGCTTGGCGTCAGCGGACTTACCGTATATCTGGAGGATCACGGAGCGGGCAATCCGCTCTCTGCCGAGTTGGCAGACCGCATGGAACAGGCAGTAGCAGAGATTGACAGCGTGATGCCGATCAAGGCGAAGTCGGGCACCGTCCGAGCAGGGCACACCAGCGAGGATGTACTCTTTTTGGGCGCAGATGAACGGCTGGGGGAAGTGATGCAGCTCGAATTGTTGGCAGGCTCTCTGCTCAGTGCACAGCAGGCGGAGTATGCCAAGCCGGTTGCGGTTGTTGGGGACGAATTGGCACAGGCTTTGTATGGGCGGGACAACATCGTCGGCCGCACAATTCGGGTGCGACTCGATGGACAGGATCAGTATTTTACCGTGTGCGGGGTCGTCAAAGCGCAGACAAGCGCGTTTGGGTCGCTTGCTTCGTCGTTTGCACCGCATTTGGTCTATATTCCGTATTCTTGTCTGGCAACAGCACAGGACAATGCAGATCAGGTTTTCGTGCAATGTGCGGCAGAAGCGGATTTGTCTGCCGTCAGCGATCAGATAGCACGATATCTCAACGGATATGGTCAGGTGGATGGTACGGTTCGGGTACAGAATATGTCCGGCATGGTGGATACAGTGAATCGCTTGGCAAGTCTGGGCGTAGTGCTATTTGCAGCGGTCGGCGCAATTACACTTTGCGTTGCACTGATTGGTGTGCTGTGCAGTATGCTGGCAGCGGCATACGAAAAAACAGGAGAAATTGGTATACTGCTCGCGCTCGGCGCGCAGACGCGGGATATTCGTCGGGTATTTTTGCTGCAATCTGCGCTGCTGTGTCTATGGGGCGGCTTGTGTGGTATGGGTATCGTGCTGGCTATACTATACGGAACGATTTCTCTTTTACCGGATTGGCGCATGATAATAGGTCTGTTTGTTTTATGCCTGTCTTGTGGTATCATTGCAGGACTGCTGCCGGCTGTGCGTGCGGCGCGGCTGGACCCGATTGAAGCGATGCGGAAATAACCCTTTTCTTTCTTTTTGCTGTGTGGTATGATAATCAAAGAAAAGAAAGAAAAGGGGATGGATCATCCAAATGCGCCATATCATTGATTTGTGCGATCTGACGGAGAAAGAATTTTCCGACTTATATAAGCTGACCACAAATATCATTGACCGCCCCGAGGGATATACAGATGCTTGTCGCGGTAAGGTGTTGGGCAGCCTGTTTTATGAACCCTCTACCCGAACCAATCTGTCGTTTTCTACTGCGATGATGCGTCTGGGCGGCAGCGTGGTCGGCTTTTCCGATCCGGGTTCCTCGTCAACAACAAAAGGCGAGACCCTGAAGGATACGATCAATATGGTCTCCAGCTATGCGGATATGATCGTCATGCGCAATCCGCGTGAGGGTGCGGCAAAAGCAGCGTCCATGTATTCTTCTGTGCCGGTTATCAACGCAGGTGACGGTGGCCATTTGCACCCGACACAGACACTAACGGATATGGTGACCATTCTGCGCATGCGCGGCTCGGCGGATGATATGAAGATCGGCTTGTGCGGCGATTTAAAATACGGCCGCACGGTACATTCCTTGCTGCACTTCCTCGAGCGATATCACAATGTGCAGATTTATCTGATTGCGCCGGACGTGCTGGGTCTGCCGGATTATATGGTTCAGTTCCTCAAAGAGCATGATATGCCGTTTTGCGAAGTCAAGAGCATTGATGAGGCACTGCCGGAGCTGGATGTGCTGTATATGACACGCATTCAGCGGGAACGGTTTGTGACTGCGGAGGAATATCAAAACCTCGAGGGGAATTATCAGCTCACGGCAGAAAAACTCAAGCGTGCGAAAAAAGATATGCTGATCCTGCATCCGCTGCCGCGTGTGGATGAAATTGCGCAGGATGTGGACGATGACCCGCGTGCCGTTTACTTCCGTCAGGCGCGCTTCGGTATGTTTGGACGTATGGCGCTGCTGCTTACGCTTTCCAAGCTGCCGTTTATCCGCGCGGGACATCAGGATATCGGGGCGCATGGCGTTAAGTGCTCGAATCATAAATGCATTACCAAGACAGAATCTTATCTGCCGTTGGAAGGGAAAGTAGGCGAGCGTTGCCCGTATTGTGACGCACCGCTGGAAATGCTCCTTTAATTGAATAACTCAACACACCGTTTGTTGTGTCGCTTGGTAAACGCAGCAAATTATATGAATGCGAAAGCCCGGTTCAGAATAAAACTGAACCGGGCTTTTCTTGTGCGTGATGGGCATTACACAAATCTTTAATTATTCTCATATTTCACAAAAGGGGGACATATTGTTAGATAGGAGCGCAGTGAAAAGGAGGAGACAGTACGAATGGAACTAAATCAAACAAGCATCCATTACTATGATAAGCGGCTCGCGCGAATATCGACCTGCAGTGAAACAGCGGATTCCATTGTGCCGGATACCTTTCCGGATATCGGAAGGATTGTCTGCGCATATGGCACCGCGGCGGTACGCGACCAAACGCCTCAGAGTGGCCGGCTGCTGGCATCCGGCATGGTGCAGGTCGTTGTATTGTATGAACCGGAAAAGGGAGAAGGGCTTCGCCGTTTGTCGGTTCCGGTCAGCTTTGCGCATATTGAAGAATGCGATGGGATTGACGCAGAAACCGTCTGCATGGTACGGTGTCAGGTTGCGGCAGTGGATGTGGTGGCGGTCAACAGCCGCAAGCTGAATGTCAAAGTGCAGCTTTGCTTTTTTATTGAGGGATACTGCCAAACCCAGTGTGAAATCACGGAAGGAACCCAGGAAAAGCACGTAGAGCTACTCAGTGAGATGCAAACGGTCACGCTGACCGAACAGGTGCGTGCGTATCCGATTACCGTGCTGGATGATGTTTCCATGCAGGATGCGGAAGGGTTGTCGATTCTGCATGCCAATTGCACATTACGGTCGTCAGAATGCCGGGCGATGCGAGGAAAAATCGTACTGAAAGGGGAGGCTGAAATTCAGTGCCTCGCCATACAGGAGGATGACGCGGTTCGGGTGTTGTCCAATACAACGCCATTTACGCAAATTTTAGAAATGCCTGAAGTGGAAGAACAGGATGTTGTTTGCGCGCAGCTGGCTGTGCGTGAAATTGACAGCCGCATCGAACCGGACGGCCTGCTTTCTTATACGGTATCTGTCACTGCATTGATCACAGTTCGACGCACGAGGACACTTTGCCGGATCAAGGACCTTTATTTGCCGGGACAGACGCTGCAAATGAGCGAAGAAAAAACGACGCTGCATTCCATGCCGCCCAGCGTTTCCTTTACCGCGGAAGCCTCGGAAACCCTACAAACCGCGCAGCATGCAGCGCATATCGTTTCGGCGGAAGCAATCTGCTGTAGCGCGAAGCACAGCGCGAAGGGAGATTTGCAGATCACTGCCGCAATACAGGTGCTTTACTTAAGCGATGAACAGCAATTATATGCGGTGTCCCGGCTGGTGCCGCTGACCATGCCGTGCCTTGTGGCGGGGGAATTATCCGATATTTCGCTGGCTGTGCGGGCATTTGCGGCCGGAGAAACCGGGGTTATGTGTAATGTAACGGCAGCAGGCATGGCTACCGCAGAAGAACGGGTCGCATTCCGGCACATTACATCACTTGAAGAAGGAGAGACGCAGAAGAAAACGGCGGATGCAACGCTATTACTGCGTTATATTCAAGAGGAACAGCAGCTCTGGGAGATTGCAAAGGATTGCGGAACGACCATGGAAGAAATCCGACGTGTGAATGACTTGCCGGCGGATGCCACCGGTGTTTCCCACATGGTATTGCTGATACCAATGCAGGTATGAAAGGCGGGGAAATTTTGGACCATCAAATTTACAATCAAATCAGCGCACGCACCGGCGGCGACATTTATATCGGTGTAGTCGGCCCGGTGCGCACGGGTAAATCTACGCTGATTAAACGCTTCATGGAAACCATGGTGCTGCCCGGCATGGACAATGTGTATAAAAGGGAACGGGCGCGAGATGAATTGCCGCAATCCGGAGCGGGACGCACCATCATGACCGCAGAACCGAAATTTGTACCGGAGGAAGCGGCAGAAATTGCCTTGCCGGATGGCGGTGTGTGCCGGATTCGACTGGTGGATTGTGTCGGTTATTTGGTCGATGGCGCGCTCGGCGGCATGGAGGATGACATGCCGCGCATGGTCTCCACTCCGTGGCGTGAAGAACCGATGACGCTTGCGGAGGCTGCGGAAACGGGCACCAACAAAGTGATTGGAGAGCATTCAACCATCGGACTTGTCGTGACGACTGACGGCAGCTTTAGTGAGATCCCACGGGAAAACTATGTGCCGGCGGAACAGCGCGTGATTGAAGAATTGCGTGCGCTTGGCAAGCCGTTCCTTGTGCTGGTCAATTCAGCGGAACCGGAGGGGGAACACGCGAAAGCGGTTTGCGACATGCTGCAAAGCCAGTATCAGGTCGAACCGTTGGCGGTCAACTGCATGGAACTGGATGAAAATGATATTGCGGATATTATGCAGCGCGTTTTATATGAGTTCCCGGTGTGCGAAATTGCATTCACTCTGCCGCGGTATATTGGTGCGCTGCCGCCGCAGCACCCGGTTCGTCAAAGCATTTATCAATCCGTTCGCTCCGCTGCGCAGGGCGGCGAGAAAATGCGCGATATCCGACATATCTGCGACCGCATTGGTGAAAACGAATATGTCGGGCGTATCCACGTCGATCAGATGGCGCTGGGCAGCGGCAAAGCCAGCATCAGTATCGAAATTCCGGAACAGGTCTTTTATGAGATCGTCGGACAGCAAACCAAGATTCACATTCAGGATGCTGCGGATCTGATTTCTGTTCTAAGCGATTTTGCGGAGATCAAACGGAAATATGAGCGGCTGCGCGGCGCATTGGATCAGGTGTATCAGACCGGATATGGCGTTGTGATGCCCTCAGTGGATGAGTTAACGCTGGAAGCACCGGAAATCGTCCGGCAGGGAGGCCGGTATGGCGTACGGCTGCGTGCGTCGGCCCCGTCGATTCACTTGATGCGCGCCAACATCAAAGCGGAAGTCAATCCCATTGTCGGAACGGAAAAACAATCGGAAGAACTGGTGCATTATCTGCTCAGCGAATTTGAGGAACAGCCGGAGAAAATCTGGGACACCAATATTTTCGGAAAGTCACTCAATGAACTGGTGCGGGAAGAATTGTCGCATAAATTAAGCCGCATGCCGGATGATGCCCGAGGGAAAATCAGGGAAACACTGGAAAAAATCATCAACGAAAGTGCTGGCGGTTTGATCTGCATCATTCTGTGAGCGTTCGGGCGGGTATCCATTGGATACCCGCTTTTTGTCATATCTTGGTTTGCCAAATGTCGAGAACACATGAAATTTGGATATCAGTGGCCTGTTTCACAACAAATTTCTAAATTGTCTTGAAAATGGTGATATAGTTAGGGTATAATAAGATTACTGTAATTTGGTGGTAACAGAGCAAAAGGATGAATGTTGATTATGGCTTCTTTTTTGGAGACAATAGCGAAGAAGTTTTCGCTTTTTTCAAGCGATATCGGTATCGACTTGGGTACGGCGACCGTGCTGGTTTATGTCAAGGGCAAGGGCGTTGTGCTCAATGAACCCTCTGTTGTGGCGGTGGACAAGGTTTCGGGTAAGATCTTGTCCGTTGGTGCAGAGGCGCAGAAGATGCTGGGCCGTACACCGGGCAATATTATTGCCATCCGTCCGCTGCGTGAAGGCGTCATTTCTGACTATGAGATGACCGAGCGGATGATTAAAGAATTTATCCGCAAGGTACAGGGCTTCCGGCTGTTTAAGCCGAACGTGGTGATTTGCGTCCCGTCGATCATTACGGAAGTAGAGGAGCGTGCGGTCATTGATGCTGGTACGCAGGCGGGCGCTAAACGTGTGTTTCTGATTGAGGAACCGGTCGCAGCGGCAATCGGTGCCGGTATTGATATTGCAAAGCCGAACGGCAATATGGTGGTGGATATCGGCGGCGGCACGACCGACGTTGCGGTTATTTCGCTGGGCGGTATTGTAGAATCCACTTCTATCAAAATTGCAGGCGATAAGTTTGATGAGGCAATTGTCAAATATGTGCGCCGCAAGCACAATGCTCTGATTGGTGAGCGCACGGCCGAGCAGATCAAGAAAACGATTGGATGCGTCTATCCGCGCACAGAAGAAGTGTCCATGGAGGTCAAGGGCCGTTGTCTGATGACTGGTCTGCCGCGTACCTTTACGGTCAACTCGACCGAGATTCTAGATGCGTTGGAAGAAGTGTCCACGGCAATTATTGAGGCCATCCATTGGGTCATCGAACGCACCCCGCCGGAGCTGACGGGCGATATTTCTACCAATGGTATCGTGATGACCGGAGGCGGCTCGCTGATTTGGGGCTTTGATAAGCTAGTGGCATCCAAAACCGGTATTCCGACCCACGTTGCAGACGAGGCGATTTCTTGCGTAGCATATGGAACAGGTAACTGCTTGGAAAACCTTTCCGGTATGCAGGATGGCACGATGAATCTGTCTCGTCAGCGTCAGATGATGCAATAATCCGAGAACTGTATGCGCCTGGAACACCCGCCGCTCAGACGGGTGTTTTTGATGCAAGATAGAGGTTGATAATGTATCAGGGGTATCTATGACCGAGCAGGAAAAATATATGAAGGCCGCGCTTCGGCTGGCGCATAAAGCCGCAGAAGAAGGGGAAGTCCCTGTCGGGGCTGTTGTGGTTTGCGACGGCAAAATCGTTGGACGTGGGCGGAATCGTCGGGAAACGAAGAAGAACGCGCTGCATCATGCGGAAATTGAGGCAATTAACAAAGCATGCAAAAAACTAGGGGGCTGGCGGTTGCATCGGTGTGACCTCTATGTGACGCTGGAGCCTTGCCCGATGTGTGCAGGGGCGATCATCAATGCCAGAATCAAAACCGTGTATTATGGTGCGACCGATCCAAAAGCCGGCTCGTGCGGATCGCTCATCAATTTATTTGAATTGCCCTATAATCATCAGCCTGCCATGGTATCAGGGGTATTGGGGGAACAATGTGCGGAGGTTTTGAAATCCTTTTTCCGGACATTGCGTGAAAAAAGAAAAATGCTCCGCATGCAACAGAAATCAGACGCCGTGAAGGCGTTTGACCATAGAATCCAAGAGAAATAAGGGGTTAAAACAATGCAAAGAGAAAAGCTTGGCTCGCGCCTCGGCTTCATCCTGCTTTCCGCAGGCTGTGCGATCGGCGTGGGCAACGTCTGGAAGTTCCCATGGATGGTGGGACAGTACGGCGGCGGCGCGTTCGTTGTCTTTTATGTGCTGTTTTTGATCATTCTGGGCCTTCCGATCATGACGATGGAATTTGCGGTTGGCCGTGCCAGCCAGAAAAGCCCGGTGCGCGCGTATCAGGTGCTCGAAAAGCAGGGTACCAAATGGCATATTCATGGTTATCTTGCCATGATCGGCAACTATCTGCTGATGATGTTTTACACCACGGTATGCGGATGGATGCTGCACTATTTCTATCTGACCGCAAGCGGCAAGTTCGTTGGCGCAACGACCGAAGAAGTGGGCGCTGCATTCCCGGAAATGCTGAGCCAGCCGCTTGTGATGATCGGTTGGATGGTTGTTGTTGTCGTAGTTGGTTTTGCGATCAACTCTTTCGGTTTACAGGGCGGTCTGGAGCGCGTCACAAAGGTGATGATGATTGCGCTGCTGGCAATTATGGTGATTTTGGCCATCAACAGCGTCACGACCGAAGGCGCCGAAGAAGGCCTGAAATTCTACTTAATTCCGGATTTGAACCGCATGATGGAATCTGGCCCGATCAATGTGATCGTTGGCGCGATGAACCAGTCGTTCTTCACGTTGTCGCTGGGTATTGGCGCGATGGCTATCTTTGGCAGCTACGTCGGTAAAAGCCGTGCACTGATGGGCGAAGCGGTCAATGTTGCCATTCTGGATACCTTTGTTGCATTCACTGCTGGTCTTATCATTTTCCCGGCGTGCTTCGCATTTGGTGTTTCTCCGGACAGCGGCCCGAATCTGATTTTCGTTACGCTGCCGAATATCTTTAACCACATGGCGCTTGGTCGTCTGTGGGGCAGCCTGTTCTTTGTATTCATGGCGTTTGCCGCGTTTTCCACGGTTCTGGCGGTGTTTGAAAACATCATGTCCTGCTGCATGGACTTGACCGGATGGAGCCGCAAAAAAGTGGCATTGTTTAACACGGTCTTGATCATTTTGCTTTCCCTGCCGTGTGTGCTGGGATACAATGTTTGGTCTGGCTTCCAGCCGTTTGGCGAAGGTTCTGCCGTTCTGGATTTGGAGGACTTCTTGGTGTCGAATATCTGGCTGCCGCTGGGCTCGTTGGTTTATCTGTTGTTCTGCACCACTCGGTATGGCTGGGGCTGGAAGAACTTCAAGGAAGAGGCCAATGAAGGCGGCGGTTTGAAGGTACGGGACGGAATCCGCTTCTATGTCAG
The DNA here is from genome assembly GCF_944380975.1 of uncultured Agathobaculum sp. Lineage (GTDB taxonomy): Bacteria > Bacillota > Clostridia > Oscillospirales > Butyricicoccaceae > Agathobaculum. The sequence goes on from NZ_CALWJK010000010.1 coordinate 47,575, forward strand.
CTATATTTTGCCGCTGATCGTACTCGTCATTTTTGTGCTTGGCATAAAAGATAAATTTTTTGCTTAATATGTCTTGAAATTTGGGATGCAATGCGATATAATATTAAGCGTTGCATCCCGCATCTGCCGGTGTGATGGAATTGGTAGACGTAGTGGACTCAAAATCCACCGCTGGCGACAGCGTACCGGTTCGAGTCCGGTCACCGGCACCAAATTCAAATAATCCGAACTTATTCTCGGTAGGAGATAGGTTCGGATTGTTTTTATTCCAATAATAAACCGGCACATCCGTTTTAGAGCGAATGCGCCGGTTTGTTTTTGCATTATAGCGTTTGCTTTCTATTTTTGCATCAAGCGCATTGCTCGATATAGCATTTCACAGGCGTCTTGCCGCGTGATTGGGCTGTCATCGCCTTGCATCGTGGTAAGAGGGGAGAGGATATCCAACCGATCCAGACTGCTGATGGCGCTGCGCGCCCAATCCATATCGCCGTGTGTGTCTGCCAGCGTATATTGAAGTCCGTCCATGGATTCGGATAGCAGATTGTTGATAATCACGCTTGCTTCAGCTAACGTAATCGGGTTTTGGCCACGGATTTCGTTTAATCCGCCTGTGGTTTGATAGCCATTGACCAGACCACTGGCAGCTGCGGTGCTGACAAAGGGTTTTGCCCAAGGGGACAAGCCTGCATCGTCTGCAAAATCGGTTTGCTCTGTGGGTTCAATGGGCAGTTCCGCAACAGATGCGGCCATTGCAATGAATTCGCTACGCGTTACGGTCTGCGTGGGGCGGAAAAACGAGCATCCACCAATGCTTTCGCCCGTCATGATGCCTTTTTCTGCAAGATAGATGGCAGCGTAATGAGCGGGATTATCGACCATATCGGAATAGGTGAGCTTTGCACGGTTTTTTTGTACTTGAATGGTGATTTGAGTGGCTTTTGCTGTGTTTCCCTCTGCATCCACGGCGGTATAAGAAAGCTTGTCTTTTCCTGCTTTGGCTCCCGGAGAATAGGATAGTATGTTGCCTTGGATGTTGGCGGTTCCGAGCCGGGGCTCTTCGGTCAGCTGGTACAGCACAATATCATTATCGGTATCCATGGCCTGTAACTCAATTTCAATCGGGATTTCCACATACGTTTCCGCTTCGATTTCCTGCGCAATCGGAATGTTTCCTGCCGCCGATGCGGTTGACAGGCTGGAAGCAATGGCGGCTGCCATAATCAAAATCGTGATGGGAAGCAGGATTACAGCGGTCCAAAGCTTTTTATCTGTTTTCAAGTTTATTCACCCTTTCAAACGGTGTTTCTGATGGGCAGTATGCACCGAACGAAAGGGCTTTATGCATAAAATTGCCAGAACTTTTATCGAGGTTTCATAAAGCTTGCTGAAACACGGAAAATCATACAAAAATACTTGCCGAAATTGCGGGAATGTGGCATAATTTTAAGCAGGAAGGCAAGGAATAGAAAGGAGTACGACGATGGAGAATCATCAGTTTGTTCTGGTGCTGGATTTTGGCGGTCAGTACAACCAGCTGATTGCACGCCGTGTGCGCGAACATCATGTTTATTGCGAGGTGAAGCCTTACAAAACCTCGATTGATGAAATTCGAGCAATGAATCCGATCGGCATCATTTTTACTGGCGGACCGAACAGTGTGTATGATGAAAAGTCCCCGAAATGTGACCCGGCTCTGTTTGAGTTGGGCATCCCCGTTCTGGGCATCTGCTATGGCTGCCAGTTGATGGCGCATACGCTTGGCGGTGAAGTAACTGCGGCACAGGAGGATACTGCGCGCGAGTACGGAAAAACCGAAACGTTTTATAATACTTCCTGTAAGCTGTTCAAGGGATTGCCGGAGCAGGGAATTTCCTGGATGAGCCATGGCGACTATATGGCGAAGGTGCCGGAAGGCTTCTCGTTGGTCGCTCATACAGAGATGTGCCCGACTGCGGCAATCGCAGATGAAGCACGCGGCTTTTACGGTGTGCAGTATCATCCGGAAGTGAATCATACGGAGAACGGTTCGCTCATGCTGAAGAATTTCCTCTATGAGGTATGTGGCGCAAAGGGCGACTGGACGATGGAGGACTATAAGAACAACTCCATTCGTACCATCCGTGAAAAGGTAGGGGACGGCAAGGTCCTGCTTGCGCTGTCCGGCGGTGTAGACTCTTCTGTGGCAGCGGCGCTTCTGGCAGAGGCTGTTGGTAATCAGCTCACCTGCGTGTTTGTTGATCACGGTCTCATGCGCAAGGATGAGGGTGACGAGGTTGAGGCTGCGTTTTCAAAGTGGGATATCAACTTTATTCGCGTTGATGCAGAAGCGCGTTTCCTTGGTAAACTGGCAGGGGTATCCGATCCGGAAACCAAGCGCAAGATCATTGGTGAGGAATTTATCCGTGTCTTTGAAGAAGAAGGCAAGAAAATCGGCAAAGTCGATTATCTGGTGCAGGGCACAATCTATCCTGACGTGATCGAGTCAGGCGCTGGTGATGCTGCCGTCATCAAGAGCCACCACAATGTTGGCGGCCTTCCGGATTTTGTAGATTTCAAGGAAATTATTGAGCCACTGCGACTGCTGTTTAAGGATGAAGTTCGCCAGCTTGGTCGAGAGCTTGGATTGCCGGAATATCTTGTAATGCGCCAACCGTTCCCGGGTCCGGGTCTTGCTATCCGTGTGATTGGCGATATTACAAAGGAAAAGCTGGATATTCTGCGCGAAGCGGATTTCATTTTCCGTGATGAAATCGCAAAGGCTGGGTTGGAATATACCATGAACCAGTATTTTGCGGTGTTGACCAATATGCGGTCGGTTGGTGTTATGGGCGATGGACGCACCTATGACTATACGCTGGCATTGCGTTCTGTTACAACAACGGACTTTATGACAGCAGATTGGGCGCGCATTCCGTATGAGGTGCTAGATCGAATTTCGGTTCGCATTGTAAATGAGGTCGCGCATATTAACCGAATCGTTTATGACATCACGTCCAAACCACCGGCAACCATCGAGTGGGAATGATTTCAGAGGCCCGGAAAAGCCTGATATGACTGGGTTTTTGAGGGGTTAAGGCGCTCTGTGGCAACGATTTGGCAACATTTTTT